>CASAUJ010000011.1 GCA_949118805.1 uncultured Clostridia bacterium
GAGCACCGCACTTGTAATGCGGGGGTCCCCAGTTCGAATCTGGGAAGTGGCTCCAACAAAAGGTCGATAGTTTTGAGTGAACTCTTAATTATTGGCTTTTATTTTATAAAAATTAGGGTAAGAGAAAGAAGCGTAGATATGAAAAAAGTAGCCATTGTAACAGGAGCTTCAAAGGGAATTGGAAGAGAAATTGCAAGCCAACTAGCCAGAAGTGGAATACAAGTAGTAGCTAATTATAATCAATCAGAAAAAGAAGCTATTAAATTAAAAGAAGATTTAAAAAATGAAAAAATAGAAATTGACATTGTGAAAGCAGATGTGTCAAAAAGAGAAGAAATTCAAAATTTAGTGAAATTTGTAAAGGAAAAATATCAAAGAATAGATATTTTAATTAATAATGCAGGAATCAGTGAATATAAACTTTTTACAGAAGAAACAGATAAAGATTGGGATAAAGTAATAAATACCAATTTATATTCTGCTTTTGCTGTAACACAAGAAGTATTGCCAACTATGATACAACAAAAAGAAGGATCTATTATAAATATTTCTTCCATATGGGGAATAGTAGGTTCTTCATTAGAGGTATTATATTCTATTTCCAAGGCTGGAATGAATGGAATGACAAAAGCATTAGCAAAAGAAGTAGGACCTTCTAATATTCGAGTAAATAGTATTGCACCAGGAATAATAGATACAGATATGAATGCTAATTTAAGTTTGCAAGAAAGAGTACAAGTAGAAGAAGAAACACCATTGGGGAGAATTGGGAAAGTAGAAGATATTGCTAAATGTGTAAAATGGTTAATAGAAGATAATTTTACAACAGGGCAAATTATATCAATTAATGGTGGATGGGTGATCAATTAAAAATAAAAAACTCTAGTTCTATAGAGTTTTTTATTAAGGGTTCTCATGATTTGTTAATTTTCTTTTATAATTACCAGAAATAATTTTTGGAAGATAAGTAATAATTTTATAAACTGCTAAACGAACTTTTTTGCTCCACAAATAAGATCTTCTTAACTTTCTAGCAGAACCTAAAGAAACTGGCTCATCTTCTAAAACAAGTAATTCATTTTGAATTTTTTCCAATGGAAAAATATAATTTTGTCCATCATTATTATCCCAAGAATCCTTTTCATCTTTAAAACAAAAATTAAAAGTTTCACCTTCTCCTAATTCAATTTCAGCTTGAAAACCTAAATCGGTCTTTTCCATTATGATGTCATTAACATTTTCCCAATTTAATCCAAATCCATAATGAATAGAAACTTCTTCAGAAGCCTCTTGGAAAAGTTTTCCTGTATAAGATATCTTAACCTTACTATTTTCAACTAATTTATCGGTATTAAAAAAAATATTTTTTGTTAGCTCCATTCTAATTCTCTCCTTATTTATCTTTTGCTAACGACATTATAATATTAATTTTTACAATGTTCAAGTACTTTTACGAAAATTTTTGAAAAAAATGAAGAATTTGTCCAAAAGGAATAATAAAAGATAAAAAAACATAAAATGAAATAGTTGTCAAAAAATGCAGTTTGTGATAAGATTTAGATAGAAGAATAAAAAAGGGAAGCGATAGGTGAAGGGAATGGTAAGAGAAAATTTGGAGGAAAGCAGAGTGAAAAAATCAAAAGAATTAAATAAGCAAGAAGAAAAAACAAAAAAACAAGATATAGGAAAATTTAGAAAAACAGAAGAGAAACCAAACAAAGTAAAAAAGACATTAGAAAGTATGAGTGAGCAGAAAAAGAAAAAAAGAAAAATAATCATCGTAATTGTAACAATAGCTGTTCTTCTTATTTTCTGTTCTACTATTTTTGCATTTATTCATATGGGAAGCGAAAAAATAATCAATGGAGTTTCCATTTCTGGAATTGATGTTTCAGGATTATCAAAAGAAGAAGCCAATACGAAATTAAATAAGATATATCAAGAAAAGAAAGAAAAAGAAATAGGAATTAAATACCAAGATTACGAAACAACATTAAATCCCACTTTGATGGAAGTGAATTATGAAGTAGAAAAAGCAGTAGAAGAAGCTTATTTAATAGGAAAAGAAGAGAATATTTTTATCAATAATTATAAAATTTTACTAACATTGTTAAAAAAGCAAAATATTGAGATAAATATGGTATTAAATGAAGAGGTTACAAGACAAACAATTGAAGATATTGGCGTTAATTTACCAGGAGTCATTATTGAATCGAGTTATGCTGTGGAAGAAAATGAATTAATTATAACAAAAGGAAAATCAGGAATTGTTATTCAAACTGAAGAACTACTTGAAAAAGTAAAACAGAAATTAAAAGAGATCAATCATAAAGAAGAAGATATTGAAATACCAGTTATAGAAAAAGAGCCAGAACCAATAAATATTGATAAAATACATGAAGAAATACACACAGAAGCACAAGATGCCTATTATACCAAAAATCCATTTACCATTTATCCAGAAGTACAAGGAATTGATTTTGACTTAGAAGCAGCAAGAGAATTACTAAAAGAAGAAAAAGAAGAATATATTATTAAATTAAAAATAACAAAACCTAAGATAACAATTGATAAAATTGGTTCAGAAGCATTTCCAGATCAATTAGCAACCTATACAACAAGATATGATGCAAGTAATATAGATCGATCTACCAATTTACAAATAGCATGTCAAAAAATTAATGGAAAAGTAATCTTAGCAGGAGAGATTTTTTCCTATAACAAAGCATTAGGACCTAGAACTGCAGCAGCAGGTTATCGAAATGGGAAAATTTATGTAGGAGGAGAAGTAGTCGATGGATTAGGAGGAGGCATTTGTCAAATATCATCTACTTTGTATAATACTGTATTAATGTCTAATTTAGAAATTGTAGAAAGAAGAAATCATCAATTTGTTACAGCTTATATACCAGCTGGAAGAGATGCAACAGTAGTTTATGGAGTAACAGATTTTCGATTTAAGAATACTAGGAGATATCCAGTTAGAATTGTAGCATCTGCCAAAAATGGGATAGCAACAGTGACCATGTATGGAATCAAAGAAGAAAATGAATATACTTTTAGTTTTCATACAAAAACAATAGCATCCATTCCTTTCACAACAAAATATGAAGAAGATGCAACTTTAGCTGCAGGAACAGAAAATGTAAAACAAAAAGGAGCAAATGGATTAAAAACAGAAACCTATATCACAAAAATGTTAAATGGAAAAGTAGTATCTACTACCTTATTATCAAGGGATACTTATGATGCAATGCCTAATATTGTAACAAAAGGCACAAAAGAGGTAGAAAACAATCTACCAATAACAGAACCACCACAACAAACAGATTCGCCACAAGAAAATCCACCTCAAACGGATACTCCACAAGAATCAACAAAACCTGAAATACCAGAAAATCAACCACAAAAACCCAAACCAACAGAATAAAACAGAGTCCTTAGTATATTTACTAGGGACTTTAAAATTTAGAAAATACTTGACAAGGAAAAGAAAAGAGAATATAATAATAAAAGCTTTATAAAAGGGCCATTAGCTCAGTTGGTAGAGCAGCAGACTCTTAATCGAGTCATACCCTACTATAAGTTAATTGATACAACACAGTATTTACAATAGATTTAAAAGTTTCTAATAATGTTAATAATTAGTGGGTGTCCCCACTAATCCCCAGTTTTCCACTAATATAAATGGGAATAATTGGAACATAAAATTTTATATACGCGCCATTAGCTCAGTTGGTAGAGCAGCAGACTCTTAATCTGATGGTCGGAGGTTCAAATCCTCTATGGCGCACCACTTACAGTGATTTTAAATATAAAACTGTTTCTCCAGTTTAAATATTTAAAATCTATTTTTTTACTTATTTTTAGTAGCTTTTTATTCCCCAGTTTTAAATTTAATATTTTTATATAGCCTTTTCTTTTTCTAATATACTTTTATATGCCTTTTCCATTGCTAATTTCTTTCTTTATTTTATATAAAAATTGTGTAAAAATATAAGCTAATTTATATAAAAAATCATTGTTTTTCTAATAAGAAAATAGTATAATAATCCCAATCCTTTTTTATGAGGAAATCTAGGAAAGGAGGAATTCACCAATGACATCATATGATTTAATTTGGTTATTGATACAAGAAATATTGAAAAATAATTCAAGTAAAGATAATCAAACTAACAATGAGGAATAGGCTTCAAAATCTATTTCGGGAGCAGTCTGATCAACTGCTCTTTTATTTTTTTATCGTAAAAAAAGAGATATGTGATCAGCATATCTCGTTCACCATATGACCTCTTATGACTAACAATGTCACTCGAGTTGTTAAATATAGTATACTACTTTTTTTAGTATATGTCAAACATTTTCTAAAAATTCATTTTTCGTAAAATTTTATTTAAAATTATCATAAAACTGATCAAAAAATCCTTCTGGATAAACTCTTTGTTCATGATTTGATTTATAATTTCTTTTTGTATTTATTGAACTATTAGAATCATTATTTTTATAAAAAGTATTTCTCATATATTCTTTATTATTGTTCTTATTATTTTTATTATTATTGTTTATGTTTAAATTTTCATAATCTAGTTCTTCAAAATTTTCATAACTAGGTATTAAATTTTTCGAGTTCTTTTTCTCGAGATTTTTGGATACTTGATTAGTAATATCTTTTTGAAGTTTTGCTTCTGCATTTTCACACAATTTTAAAATTTCATTTTCATTTATTTTGTAATAGTTTTTGCACAGAACTCCCATTCTTTTTGTTGAAATAAGTTTCATTTTTACTAATTTTTTAATTGCCATTCTCTGTTTATGCTCTGATAATCATGTATTATTTTCAATATTTTCTCTTGTAGAGAAAAACCATTCTTCATTTGTTAATTGTGCTGTTTTTTTCCAATAATTGTATTCGGAACATAACTTGCCTAGTATAATTGCAGCATCTGTTCCGACAAATTCTAATTAGTAATTTATTTGTTATAATATAGCTGTTACTAGCTAAAAAATGTGTTAAAATCATTTGATACATCCTTCCTAAAATTAGAACAGACATCAAAAAAGAAACCATTGCAATATAACAATGATTTCTAAATTCGATTATATACATTTATAATTTAATAGTCCCCACTTTGAACTTTTTTAAGATAAAAAATCCCCACTGCTATCGAAAATAGTCCCCAGTTTGAGCAGTTTTATTAAATTTTTTTAATCTATTCTAGTTTTTTATAAACTTAAATAAATTTTTGTTAAAACTCTTAAACTCTATTGAAATATACTATTTTGCGTTCTATAGCAGATGTATCAATTACTTGACAAGAGTGTAAAAATACGAAGGAGCAATGCACTCTTAATCTGACGGTCGGAGGTTCGAATCCTCTATGGCTCACCAAAATATTCTTATACGAACCAAAGTATAAGAGACAAACAAACCATCTCAATTTACAGTTACTGAATTTGAGATGGTTTATTACATGTCATTTTTTATAAAATAGAAAAGTGCTTTTATTGTTCTATGAATCTATATTGTGTTATATCCAATTTTTCTACATCCTTATCTGTAACAAGATCAAAACGATAAGTAAAAACTCTATCACTAACATTATTTTGATACAAAATTAATCCTGTATTTTTTTCAATAATTTCTTCTTGTTCCTCTATTTTAAAAGAATAACACTTCTGGTTATTGTATGTAATACTTGCAATATGTAACTTGGGATTTACAGCCATTAAAAATCGAATATAGTTCTCATCTGTAAACAACATTCCAGTTGGTAAATTTTTAATCATTGCACCATTCCCTTTTGCATATATCTTTTCAGGTGTATTCCAAAAAATCAATTCTTCACCTGTTGTAGTATCTTCCCAAAATGTGATCTTCCCTGTACCTTTTCGTTGTTGTACATTTAATTTCATAATGCCATCTTTTTTCCAACATTCCATTATCATATCTTTTGTCTCAGAATAGTAATAACAATTTGTCTTTTCATTACTTTCATTATTTTTTTGTTGTACAGTAGTAAGAATATGGTATCTAAATAATAAGATTGATAATAAGACAATTAGGATAAGCAAAAAAATCCCCAATATTTTTATCCATAATTTTTTCGTTTTCTTTTCCATTTTCACCGCCTCCTTTTCCTTTGTATCTCTCATAAAAGATAGCTTTATTATACCATATTATACAGGAATTTTCAAACTTTACAAACCATAGAAACAAGAAAAAAGAGAAAAAATCATCTTAAATTTTTTCTCAATCGTAAAGTATTTAAAATCACAGAAAAACTACTAAGAACCATAGCAAGACTAGCAATCATAGGATTCAGTACAATGCCCCAAAAGCGAAGCAATCCCATACTAATTGGAATCATTAAACTATTATAAAAAAAAGCCCAAAACAGATTTTGTTTAATTGTTCGAATGGTTTTCTTACTAATATTCATTAACTCAATAATATGATGCAAATCATTATTCATCAAAATAACATCAGAAGCATCCATAGCAATATCCGTACCACTATGAAAACTAACACCAATATCACTACTTGCTAAAGCTGGACTATCATTAATCCCATCTCCACACATCATAACAAAATAATTTTCAGCCTTTAAATTTTTAATCATAGTAGCCTTTTCTGATGGCAAGACATTAGCAATTACTCTCGTAATTCCAATCTCTTTTGCAATTTTTTCAGCAGTATCTTGGTGATCTCCTGTTAGCATAATCGTTTCAATTTTATTCTTAGCAAGAAAAGAAACCACTTCTTTACTATTTTCCCTAATTATATCATTTACACCAACCAAAGCAAGAATTTCTTTCTCCCTTACTACATAAACAAGACTATTGCCATCCCTTGATAACCTTTTTTCATCTTCTAAATAAGGATTCGAAATGCCATATCGATCTAATATTTTAGCATTGCCAATTACAAATTTTTGTGAATTTATATTACCAGTTATTCCATAACCATTTATCATTTCAAAAGAATCCACAGTTAAAATCTCTAAATGATATTCTGTCAAATAATCTAAAAAGGCTTTACTAATAGGATGTGTAGATTTCGATTCCAAACTTCCAACAAGTTGTAATAAATCCGTTTCTTTTAAAGAACTATAATTGATAACTTCTGCTATTTTTAAAGTACCATAAGTCAAAGTACCAGTCTTATCAAAAACAATAGTATTCACTTTTTGAGCATTTTCTAATATTTCACTTTTCTTTACCAAAATCCCTTTGCTTGCACAGATTCCTTCACTTACTACAATTGCAAGAGGAGTCGCTAACCCTAGACTACAAGGACAAGCTACCACTAAAATAGTAACAAAAGTACTAATCGCATCATGAAAAGAATATCCCAATAGGAAATAAACCAAAAAAGTAATAAAACTAAGCAACATAACAGCTGGAACAAAATAACCACTTACGGTATCCGCTACTTTAGCAATTGGAGCTTTGGTATTAGAAGCTTCTACTACCAGTCTTACAATTTCAGAAACAGTTGATTCTTTTCCAATTTTTTCAGCCTTATATTCTAAATAACCATCATAATTTAGACTGCCTGCCATTACTTTTTCCCCAACTGTTCGATTTGATTTTTTACTTTCACCAGTTAAAAAAGACTCATCCAAATGTGCCATACCAGAAATAATTTCTCCATCTACTGCAATTTTTTCTCCTGGTTTGCTAATTACAATATCGCCTTTTTTTACTTCATCAATTGTTACCTGTTTTTCTATATGATTCATTTTAATAACTGCATAATCAGGTGTTATTTTTACTAATTTTTGAATGGCATCTTTCGTTTTATCCTTACTTACACGATCTAAAAATCTCCCTAATTTAAGAAAAAAGATAACAATCGCTACCGATTCAAAATATAATTCTTCCACATAAGAAAAATTTCCTTGAAAAATTTGGTACATACTATATAAACTATAAAACATGCTACTTAATACGCCAATTCCTACTAAAGTATCCATATTAGGAGTTTTATGAATTAAATTTTTATAACCATTTTTTAAAATATCAAAACCATAAATGAGAAAAGGAATGGTTAATATAAATAAAGTTATGGTATAAGAAAGGGGATGTAAGTGCATATTCATAAAAGAAAAAGTAGGTAATCCAATCATATGCCCCATAGAAACATACATTAAAAGAATAGCAAGTAAAGAAAATAGAAAAAAAGTAATCTTTCTATTTTTTGATTTTGTTTCTAAATTAGATGCATGAAATAAACCAAGACTTTTAAATCCAGCCTCTTTCACAAATTGTTCCAAATTTTTTTGAGTTAGAATCGTCTCCTCATATTCAATCGAAACATTTGCCATTACTAAATTAACAGAAGCATTTACAATTCCTTTTTGCTTTTGTAAATATTTTTCAAGACCATTTGAACAACTACTGCAAGTCATACCATCAATGGCTAAAATTATTTTTTTTATCATAACAAAGAATCCTTTCCGATCACATCAAAACCAATATTTATAATTTTTTCACTGATTTCTTTTTCATCTATTTCTTCTTTCCCCATAACCATAACAGTTCCTGCTTTATGATTTGCCACTACTTTTTTAATTCCTTTTATAGTTTTTACAGAATTTTGAACTCTTTTTTCACATCCTTCACAAACCATACCATTTACTTTTAAAATTATTTCTTTCATCAATATTCATCCTTTCTTATTTTAATTTATTGGTTCTTAAAGCTCTTAAAGCATTTAAAATGGCAATGACAGAAACGCCAACATCTGCAAAAACAGCTTCCCACATAGTAGAAAGACCAAACCCACTTAAAATTAAAATGAAAAATTTCACCAATAGAGCAAAAATAACATTTTCTTTTACAATACGCATGGTTTTTCTAGCAATTTTTAGACTACTGACTATTTTAGAAGGTTCATCTGTCATAAGAATAATATCAGCAGCTTCAATAGCACTATCAGCTCCTAAACCACCCATAGCAATTCCAATATCAGCTAAAGCTAAAACAGGAGCATCATTCATGCCATCTCCTACAAAAGCAACCTTTCCTTTAGAGGAAGTATAAGACATAAATTTTTCTAATTTTTCTGCTTTTTCATTTGGGAGCAATTCAGAATAAACAGTAGGGATGCCTAAATCTTTTGCAACCCATTCACCCACTGATTTTTGATCTCCTGTCAGCATAACAATTTGATGGATATTATTTGCTTTCAACTCTTGAATTGTAGATTTAGCATCTTCTTTTAAACGATCAGCAATTACAAAATGCCCAACATAAGTTCCTTCTAGAGCTACGTATAAAATAGTTCCGATTTCATCACATTTTTGATAAGAAATATGCTTATTTTGCATTAATTTTTCATTTCCTACCAGTAAATTTTTCCCTTCTATTATAGCAGAAATACCCAAACCAGGCAATTCTTCTGTTTTTGTAATAAAATGGGAATGAATTTCTTTTCCATAAGCTTTTTTCAAAGAAAAAGAAATGGGATGATTAGAAAAATTTTCTGCATAAGCAGTAAGTTTTAATAATTCTTCTTTTGAAATACCAACAGCTTCTATTTTCTGAACTTCAAAGCAACCTTTTGTTAAAGTTCCTGTCTTATCGAAAACAATCGCTTCAAGATTATCTAAAGCTTCTAAATAATTACTTCCTTTTACTAAAATACCAATTTTAGAAGCACCACCAATTCCACCAAAAAAACTTAGAGGAATAGAAATCACTAAAGCACAAGGGCAAGATACTACTAAAAAAGACAAAGAACGATAGAGCCAAGCAGAGAAAGTAGAAAAACCAAAAAACAAAGGAGGAAGAAAAGCTAAAAAGAAAGCAATAATAACCACAATGGGGGTATAATATTTGGCAAATTTATGAATGAAATCTTCTGATTTTGATTTTCTACTACTTGCATTTTCTACTAATTCTAAAATTTTATGAACAGTTGACTCTCCAAATTCTTTGGTTACTTTTATGGTTAGTAATCCATTTAGATTAAGGCAACCACTTATCACTATATCATTAGGTTTTACTTCTCTTGGAACAGATTCTCCTGTTAAGCTAGAAGTATCTAACATAGAAGAACCATCTAATAAGATACCATCCAAAGGGATTTTTTCTCCTGGTTTTACCACAATAAGATCACCAATTTTTACTTCTTCAGGATGAACTTTAGTAATATTATTATCTTTTTTTAGATTCGCAAAATCTGGTCGAATATCCATTAAACTAGTAATCGATTTTCTCGATTTATCAACAGCATAACTTTGAAACAATTCCCCAACTTGATAAAATAACATCACAGCAGTTGCTTCTGGGAACTCTCCAATAGCAAAAGCCCCTAAGGTTGCAATTGTCATAAGAAAATTTTCATCAAAAATTTTTCCTCTTAAAATATTTCGAAAAGCTTTTTTTACAATTTCAAAACCTACAAGCAGATAACTAAGAATAAGGAGTAGACGATGAATCCATAAGTTACTTGAAGAGAAGCAAAAAGAAACAAGAAATAAAACAAGAGATAGGATAATTTTTATCGTTCTTTTTTTCATACTAACCTCCTAAAATTCTTCTATGGCAACATCTGGTTCTTCTTTTTTGATTAATTTTTTCATTTTTTTAAGAATTTCATCTTTTCCATTATCATCATATTCCAAAGTCATCTTTTCCATCATAAAATTGATAGAAACACTTTTGACTCCTATTATTTTTTGAATAGCATCTTCTAATTGAATAGCACAATTAGCACAATCTAATCCTTTTATTTTAAATATAGTTTTCATTTTTATCCTCCTTATTTTTTATGTTCAATATGTTCCATACCTACTTCAAATAATTGCTTTACATGTTCATCATCTAACATGTAGTAAACTTCTTTGCCTTTCTTTTTACATTTTACAATACTACTTCGTCGAAGTGTTCCCAATTGATGAGAGATGGAAGATTTGCTCATCCCTAGAACATTAGCAATATCACATACACACATTTCGTTTTGATCCAAAGCAAAAAGGATCTTAGTTCTAGTAGTATCTCCTAAAATTTTAAAAAATTCAGCTAATTTATTAAAAACATCTTCTTCTGCCATTTTACTTAAAGTAGAATTTACAATGTCTTGATGAATGATATTACAATCACAGATGAATTCATTTTTGGACATATCAAAAACTCCTTTCTTTTGTTATTATATGAAAACAATTGAGTATATGTTCAATTGTAACCTTATTATAGTTGAATATACATTCAATTGTCAATAGATTTTACAAAAAATATTATAATGATATTTAAGAAAAAGATGAGCAGAAACGCTCATCTCTTCTCAAAACATGCTTTTACCCCTTCAAGTTGTTTACGATTATCATTGTTACAATCTATTCATCATCCTTCATTTCTACTTGTTTCCATTTAGCATCTATCACATCCTTTCTATCATGAAATACAGAATCAGTAAATTCCGCATTAAACTGCTGTAAGATCGAAAAAAGCAGTTTGGCATTGAATGCCCAAATTGGAATAGATAGGATACCCGTTATTGAAAAAGTATCTAAAAAGAAAGAACAAAGCGTGTGAATACCATAGGATGATAGATAAATTAATATCAGAATATATTGTGCCTTTACGATAGACTTCTTGCTAACTCCATATTTAAAAAGAAGAATATGGAGAAGAATTATTAAAATGAAACATAAAAATCCAGATATTTCATAAAAAAGCACAAGAATATTTAACATAATAATACCTCCCAAAAGATGAAATTAAGTAAGCATGCTTGTTGAAATATTTACCAACTTGGCAAACAGTAAACAACAGGGTATTAAATATATGATACTAAAAATTGACATAAAAATCAAATTTATTATGGTAATTTCTTGAAAAAGGAAAAGAACACCATTGACAAAACACAAGAAAGGGACTAAAATAAAAGTATTGGGGGGATGGAAATGCTAAAAATCTATCATACAGATATAGAAACATACAAACTAGAAGAAATCAAAGAATTCAAAAAAGGTGCATGGATTAACTTAGTAAATCCATCTGAAAACGAAATCAAAAAAGTATGTGAATCCATAAAAATAGAAGAAGAATTTATAAGAGATGCCTTAGATTACGAAGAAAAAGCAAGAATAGACCAAGAAGAGGATGACGAAACAACACTTTTTATTGTAGATGTTCCCATCATAGAAAAAAATGAAGAAAATGATATTTACACGACGATGCCATTAGGAATGATTGTGGTAAGAGACGACTTTTTTGTAACCGTATCCCTTAAGAAAAACAAGATCATAGAAGACTTCGAAAAAAGAAAAATAAAAAACGTACAAACCTATAAAAAAACAAGATTTATTTTTCAAATACTATATTTAAATGCATCCTATTATTTAAGCTATCTAAAACAAATTAACAAAGAAACCGAAATAGCAGAATATATCTTAAAAAACTCTATGAAAAACAAAGAATTATTAAAATTATTAAGTTTAGAAAAAGGATTAGTTTACTTTACTACTTCCTTAAAATCAAATGAATTAGTCATGGAAAAAACCTTACGAGGAAAAATCGTAAAACTTTATGAAGATGATGAAGAAATACTAGAAGATGCCATTACAGAAAATAGACAAGCCATTGAAATGGCACAAATTTACCGAGATATTTTAACAGGAACCATGGATGCCTATGCTTCCATTATTTCCAACAACTTAAATGGAGTAATGAAATTTTTAACTTCCATAACAATTGTACTTGCTGTGCCAACTATGATATCTAGCTTTTGGGGAATGAATGTAGGATTACCATTTCAAAATAGCCCATTCGGATTTATTGTAATGATACTAATATCCGTAATCCTAACCTTATCCGTAACCTATTGGTTAAAGAAAAAAGACATGTTAAATTAAAAAATAGAAAAGGATTTAGAAAACTAAATTCTTTTTTTATTTAAAAAAGAAAAAACAAAAAAAGAATAAAATGAATAAAAATCGACAAAAAGTAAATACTAATAAAAAGAAATAAAAAAATAAAAGGAGGAAAATTATGAAAGTAGTAGACAAAATTGCCTTAGTATTAATCGTAATTGGTGCAATCAACTGGGGGCTAGTAGGAATTTTTCAATTCAACTTAGTAGAAGCTATCTTTGGAAACATGACAGTAATCACAAGAATTATATATGCTTTAGTTGGAATATCTGGAATTTGGGGAATCAAATTATTATTTGATGACTAGTGATTTTAGGGACGTTCCTTAAAATCACCACCAGCAAGAGAAAAAAGATATTAAGTGGAATGGGGCTAATTAACCTCGGAATACTTAATCTCTTTTTTTTCGGAAAAAACATCTACATAGAATCAATTTCAGCAGATTGAAATTAGAGATTAATCTACAAAAGTCAATTACCATAAAAAAGATAAAGAATAAGATAAGAAACATATTATTATAAAAAAATAGATTTCTTTATGATAGCATACATTATAAAATTGCAAATAAGACTACGGCGTTTCAAAATAAAAGAATCTTATCATTTATAAAGTAACTTTGTGATTTGCTTGAAAAGAATAGGAAAATATTGTATAATAACCAAGTCAAGATAAAAACAATAAGAAAGGAAGAAAAATAAATGTTAAGTGCCAACAATGTAACCGTTCGATTTGGAAAAAGAGTATTATTCGAAGAAGTCAATATAAGATTTGGAAAAGGAAATTGCTATGGGATTATTGGAGCCAATGGAGCAGGAAAATCCACATTCCTAAAAGTATTATCTGGAGAAATAGAACCAAGTAAAGGAGACGTTAGTTTTGATAAAGGAGAAAGACTATCTGTATTAAAACAAGATCACTTTGCCTATGAAGAATATACCGTAATGGATACTGTCATCATGGGAAACAAAGAATTGTATGACATTATGAAGGAAAAAGATGAAATCTATAATAAGCCAGACTTTTCAGAAGAAGATGGAATGAAAGCAGCAAAACTAGAAGAAAGATTTGCAGAATTAGATGGATGGAATGCAGAATCAGATGCAGCCATTTTATTAAATGATTTAGGAATTATACCAGAAAATCATAATAAATTGATGAAGGAAATAGAGGCTAAAGACAAAGTAAAGGTATTATTGGCTCAAAGTTTATTTGGAAACCCGGATGTTCTATTATTAGATGAACCAACAAACGACTTAGATCTAAAAAGCATTAACTGGTTACAAGACTTTTTAATGGATTTTGAAAATACAGTAATTGTTGTATCCCATGATCGATATTTCCTAAATAAAGTTTGCACTCACATAGCAGATGTAGACTTTGGAAAAATAAAAGTTTATCCAGGAAATTATGACTTTTGGTACGAATCTAGCCAATTAGCTTTAAAACAGGCTAGAGAGCAAAACAAGAAAAAAGAAGAAAAAATTAAAGAATTACAAGAATTTATTGCTAGATTTAGTGCTAATGCTTCTAAATCAAAACAAGCAACTTCTAGGAAGAAGACCTTAGAAAAAATAGAATTAGACGAAATTAAGCCATCCAATAGAAAATATCCATATGTAGACTTTAAACCAGATCGAGAACCAGGAAAAGAAATATTGCAAGTAAAAAATATTAGTAAAACAGTTGATGGAGTAAAAGTATTAGATCATATCTCTTTTGCTATAAAACAAGGAGATAAAATTGCCTTTTTAGCAGATAATGAAAATGCCAAAACCATATTATTCCAAATCATAACAGGGGAAATAGAACCAGACGAAGGAGAATTAATATGGGGAACTACTATTACTCAGAATTACTTCCCAAAAGATAATAATTACTTATTCCAAACCGATGAAAATGTAACAGAATGGTTAAGAAAATATTCAAAAGATCCAGATGAGACTTATGTAAGAAGCTTTTTAGGAAGAATGCTATTTTCAGGAGATGAAGCATTAAAAGAAGTAAAGGTTTTATCAGGAGGAGAAAAAGTAAGATGCGTATTATCCAAAATGATGTTATCAGGAGCCAACTTTTTAATATTTGATGAACCAACCAATCATTTAGATATGGAAAGTATTACATCTGTTAATGAAGGAATGAAAAAATTCATTGGTAATATTTTATTTACATCACATGATCATGAATTAACGCAAACCGTAGCCAATCGAGTAATAGATATCAAAGAAAATGGAAAAATTATAGACAAAGAAGTTACTTATAATGAATATTTAGGAATGGAATAATCATTTAAGAAAGGAAAAAACATGGCTAGAGTAGATAAAATTAATTATTATTTAAATATTGCAGAAACAGTAGCAGAAAGAGGAACCTGTTTAAGAAATAACTATGGGAGTATTATCGTAAAAAATGATGAAATCATATCAACAGGATATTCAGGAGCACCACGTGGGAGAAAAAATTGTTTAGATTTGGGATATTGCATCAAAAGTGACATGCCAAGTGGAAAAGGATATGATAAATGTAGATCTGTTCATAGTGAGCAAAATGCCATGATAAGTGCTGCTAGGAAAGATATGATAGGAGCTACTTTATATATGGTAGGAATCAATAAAAGAAATGGAGAATATGTAAGAGACAATTGGCCATGTACCTTTTGCAAAAGAATGCTGATTAATAGTGGAATTAAAGAAGTTATTATGAGAGATACCAAAACAGATTACAGGATAGAACAAGTAGAAAACTGGATTGAAAAAGATGATTCTTTAGAATATTAATTAAGAAAACATCAAAAAGAAGGGAAATAGAAAATGGATAAAATTATAAAAACAATTGCAGAAGAATTAAATATAAAGACATTACAAGTAGAAAATACAATAAAATTAATTGATGAAGGAAATACCATTCCTTTTATTGCTAGATATCGTAAAGAAGTGACAGGAGGTCTTTCAGATGAAATTTTAAGAGAATTAGGAGAAAGACTAAATTATTTAAGAAACTTAGAACAAAGAAAAGAAGAAGTCATAAAATCAATTGAAGAACAAGGGAAATTAACAGATGAAATCTTGCAAGCCGTAGCAATTGCTAAAACATTAGCAGAAGTAGAAGATATTTATCGTCCTTATAAGCAGAAAAAGAAAACAAGAGCAACCGTAGCAAAAGCAAAAGGATTAGAACCATTAGCACAAATTATAATCGAACAAATAGAAAGAAATCCAATCGAGGAAATTGCAAAAGAATATATAAACATAGATAAATTGTCAGAAGAAGATAAGAAAAATAAAGATAAAGTAGTAAATACAGCACAAGAAGCCATACAAGGTGCTTTAGATATTCTTGCAGAAGATATTTCAGACAATCCAAAATATAGAAAAGAAATCAAAAGACAATGTTATCGAGAAGCGGTAATTGAAACAAAAGCTTCAAAGGAAGAAGAAAAATCAAATTATGAGATGTATTATGATTATCAAGAAGCCATCAAATATATACCAAGTCATAGAATTTTAGCTATTAATCGAGGAGAAAAAGAAGAGTTTTTAAAAGTAAAGATACAAAAACCAGAAGAAAAAATCTTAGCCTATATCGAAAGAGATATCATAAAAGGAAACACACAATTCACAGAAATGTTAAAAGAAACCATTTTAGATAGTTTTAAACGATTAATCGAACCATCCATAGAAAGAGAAATGAGAAGTGATTTAACTGAAAAAGCAGAAGAAAAAGCCATTAAAGTTTTTGGACAAAATTCGAAACAATTATTATTAGGAGCACCTATTAAGGGAAAAACAGTCATGGGATTTGATCCCGCTTATCGAACAGGCTGTAAAATAGCAGTCATTGATGAAACAGGAAAAGTTTTAGACTATACTACTGTCTATCCAACAGAACCACAAAATGATGTGGAAGGAGCTAAAAAAGAACTGCTAAAATTAATTGAAAAAGATAAAATTGATATGATAGCCATTGGAAATGGAACGGCATCAAGAGAATCTGAAATGTTTGTAGCAGAAATGATTAAAGAAGCTAGCAGACAAGTTCATTATGTTATTGTAAGTGAAGCAGGTGCTTCTGTTTACTCAGCTTCTAAACTAGCAACAGAAGAATATCCTGATATCAATGTATCCATAAGAGGTGCAATCTCTATTGCAAGAAGACTTCAAGATCCATTAGCAGAATTAGTAAAAATAGATCCAAAAGCAATTGGAGTAGGTCAATACCAACATGACGTAAATCAAAAAAAATTATCAGAAAGTTTAACAGGAGTAGTAGAAGACAGTGTTAACAAAGTAGGCGTAGATGTAAATACGGCTACCCCATCCCTACTATCCTATGTATCAGGAATTAATAATACCATAGCAAAAAATATTGTAAAATACAGAGATGAAAACGGAAAATTAAAAAATCGAAAACAACTTCTTAAAGTACCAAAATTAGGAAAAGTAGCATTTGAACAATGTGCAGGTTTTTTAAGAATTTTAGATGGAGATAATCCATTAGAAATCACAGCTGTTCACCCAGAAAGCTATGAAGCAACCGAAAAATTATTAGCAAACTTAGGATTTGATAAAAAAGATTTAACCAATAAAGAAAAATTAGAAGAATTAAGAAAACAATTAAAAATTGTTAAGATAGAACAAATGGCAAAAGAACTAGATTTAGGAGAAATGACATTAACTGATATTATAGAAGAATTATCCAAACCAGGAAGAGACCCACGTGAAGATATGCCAAAACCTATTTTACGCTCTGACGTTTTAAAATTAGAAGATTTAAAAGAGGGAATGGTATTAAGTGGTACTGTAAGAAATGTAATCGATTTTGGAGCCTTTATCGATATTGGAGTAAAACATGATGGTTTAGTACATATCTCTGAGATGAGTGAAAAATTTGTAAAAAATCCATCTGAGATTGTATCAGTAGGAGATATTGTTAAAGTTAAAGTAATTAAAATAGACAAAGAAAGACAAAAAGTAGGACTTTCTATGAAAGTTTAAATTATGAGGATGTGCAATGGGGACGTTTCTTTTTTCACATGAGATAAGTAAATAAATAATAAAAAACTGTTATCCTTAAAATAACAGTTTTTATATTTTATTTCATTCATGTGAAAAAAGAAACGTCCCCATTGCACATCTATTTATATTTTTCTTGGATAGATTGAATCTCATCGAAATGATTTTTTAAAATATCTAAGAAGATATCAGCAAGATTTGGATCAAATTGTGTTCCCTTACATCTTTCAAATTCCGCAATGACTGTTTCAATTGGCAAAGAATCACGATAAGTCCTACGAGAAGTCATGGCATCAAAACTATCAGCAATGGCAGTGATTCTAGCAAAATAAGGAATAGCTTCTTCCTTTAATTGAGAAGGGTAACCATGTCCATCATATTTTTCATGGTGATGTTTTACAATTGGAATAATATCTTGGAAAATACTAGCATTTGATAAAATATGAGCACCAATAGATGGATGATTTTTAATTTCAGAATATTCATCATCTGTTAATTTACTTTCTTTTAATAAAATACTATCTGGAACACCAATTTTTCCAATATCATGAAATAAACCACCAATTTGTAATGTTTTTAAATCAGAATCTGATAAATTTAATTTTTTACCAATTAAAACAGAATACGCAGAAACACGATCAGAATGCCCTCTTGTATAACTATCTTTTGCTTCTACCGTATAACGTAAAGTTTCGATGCTTTCTAAATAAGCTTTTTCAAGTTTATCATTTGTATTTTTTAATTTTTCATTGATTTTCTTAATTTCATTCATTTGAGCAATTGATTTAATACCAGATTCAATCAATAATAATAATTGATCAAATTTATCACTTTTTTCACAATATCCTTGAATATCAAGCCTTCGAATGGTATCTAAAGGAGGAGCAAGATCTTTATGACCTGTTAATAATAAAATATATAATTCACGATTAAATTTTCGAATTTCTTCAACTACTTGATCTCCATGAAAAGGAGTCATAATGAAGTCTAAAATCATCAAATCAAAATGTTCTGTTTTTACACGTTCAATTGCTTCTTGAGGATCTGTTACACCAGTAAATTCATAACCAGATCGTTTCAAAAAGATAGACAAAGAATCAATGATTCCTTCTTCATCATCAACGGCAATAATTTTATAATTTCTATTTTCACTATTTTCAACATTTTGTAATCCTTTTCTCATTTATATATCACATCCCTTTCGCAAGTACGAAAAATATAGCATTTTCCACATTATATTAATAAAATGTGGAAAATGCAAGAGTTTTGTTAAAAAAGATAAACTTTCCTTAATTTTATTTTTAAAAGTTGCTTTTAAAAATAAAATTAAAGGAGAACAAGAAATTATGAAAATTTGTTGACACATATTTTGATTGATGATAGAATGAAACTACTAAAAAAGGTGAAAATAAAAAGACAAAAGACAAGGAGGAAAAAGAGAGTGAGAAAGAAGAAACAAGATTTCAATAAGGGAATCACATTAATTGCATTAGTCATTACGATCATTGTATTATTAATTTTAGTTGGTATTACCATCATGAGTTTAACAGGAGAAAATGGCGTATTAGAAAAGGCTGACAATAGTGCAGAAGAAAATAGGAAACAAACAGCCACAGAAAAGATGAATTTAAAGATTACGAATATTCAAATAGAAACGTATGGAAAAAAACAACAAATGCCGACTCTACAAGAATTGGCAGATGGATTGTGTGAAGATGAAAAGGATGAAATTGAATATGTTTTTACGACAAGTCAAAAGAAACAAGCTAGTTTAGATAAAATAGAAATAGGAGAGGCAACTTCAATTTTTACAAAATTGAGAGAATATCCTTATGAATTTGAAATTGATAGTCAATTGAAATTAGCTTCTATAAATGGAATAAAAGTAGCAGATTCTAATGAGAAGCAAATAGAAGAATTGAAAAATGAAATAAATTTGTTAAAAGAACAAAATGAAAATTTAACACCAAAAGGAATCAGTGAAAACTCTTTATTGCTATCCTCTTTCAATAATAGCTTAGCCGTTGAAACCGTGAATCTAAATAGTTTTACTAATACCTTCAAAGATTCTTTTGATGAATATTTTATTTATCATGAAACAACACGGTGAATTAACTTGCAAAAAAGATGGGTGGTATGGTTTTGATATGAGAATTAGACTACATTATGGGATTATAAATCAAAAATGGACTAACTTGATCTTATCTCTAGAAATTAACAATTGCCTAATAAGTAGAAATAGAGCAACTGCTCAAGCAAGTTCTTGTCTTTCAGATAATTCTAATTTTGTCTCCTTATATTTAAAAAAAGAGGATAAAATAAAAATTGAAAAAAAAGAAGAAGTTGACGCTCCTGAAATTATCAGTGAGGCTTACCTAAATATCTTTAAACTATAAATAAAATCCCCTAGCTTAGCTAGAGGATTTTTTACTAAATTACAAAGGTAAAACAATAGAGAAAGTAGTACCCTTTCCTTCTTCTGATTCCACTGTCATATTACCATTAAAATGAGCCTTAATCGTAGAATAAGACATGTATAAACCAAGACCAGTACCGTTTTTTCCTTTTGTTGTAATCATCTCTTTAAACAACTTATCTTTTACATTTTTAGGCATACCAGAACCATAATCCTTAATCGAAATAATAATAGAATTATTAATAGAATCTTTTTCTGCAATTAAATCAATATTTTGTTCAGGTTTTCCATTATAAGCTTGAATCGAATTCGAAATCATATTATTAATAACTTGAACCAAGCTGTTTACATCTCCATGAATCAAAGCATTTTCATCTGTCTTCATAGAAATATTTAAATAGATAATCGCATTTTTCAACTCATGTTTCATTAAAATATTAACTCTTTTTAATAATTCTCCAAGAGTAAAGGAAATATCCTCTTCATTTGAAAGTGTAACCGCTTGTCCTTTAACCGCAGTAATAACATCTGACATATATTCGGTATGAGTTTTAATTTTAGCAATCCAAGTAGACATATCCTTTGCAATATCATGATGATCTTCATTTGTCACTTCAGGATCTCCAACAGAAGAATCATATTCTTTGATTAAATCTGTTAATCCTTCTGTAGCACCAGAAATGGACATAATTGGAGTTTTTAAATTGTGAGCAATTCCACCAATTAATTGTCCAAGGGAAGCCAAACGTTCCTTTTCCATCAAGCTTTCTTGATTATCATGAATTTGCTCAATATTATGCTTTGTCAAATCTTGAATTTTGTTAAAAGCAACAGTAAGTTCACCAAGTTCATCATTAGAAATAATAGGAATCTTTTTAAATTCAGCATTATTTTGATTATTAATATCATCCAAACCATATACAATCATCTTTATTTGGCTAGAAAGAGAAGAAGAGTAATACCAAACTAAGAAAGAGATAATACCAAATAAAAGAATAAAAGTAGTAATAATGTAGAATAAAGAATCGTCACCAGATATTGGGAAATGAATTCCTATTATATAAGGCATATCCTCTACCATAATATGTTTTATATAACCTTGTGTATTTACTGCATAATGTTCATAAACTCTTCCATCATATTGATCGGATAATTCAAAAATATATTTTTGGAAGAAATCAGTTAAAGGAACATCATTTGAAGTTGTTATATTTTTATTAGCATCAATAATAAAGTAAGAATCTGTATCGTTAATAAAATTTATTTTGGAAATCTTGTCTAGTAATTCACTTTTGCTATAAGAAACAGGAGGATCAAAAATATAACTAAGTTCATTTTTATAATATTTATAAATATCATTTCCTCTTACATTAATTAAACGTGAAAAAGATACAATAACAGTAAAAAACAAACCAGCGATCAACAAGGGTAAAAGAAGAAGCATCATATCATTTGCCAATCTAGTCTTTTTTGTAGATAAACGATTTTCCTTAAAAGTTTTAATTAGGATAGCTTTGAATAGATTTTTAGAAAATACATAATTAATCGTAGCATTAAAAGTAAAGATTGCTACCCACAAAATAGCAACTGTTATCCCAGAAGATTCTACTTCATGCTTTACCACTGGCATACCTAGCCCAATTGTAATAGCAATAAAAGGAATAACAATTTGTAATAAATAAAATTTAGTAGGTGCTGTTAATAAAGTAGTTCGAACTTCTTGAGTTGTATATTTAGAAGCACTAGCACCTAATCTTTCCCAATTTGCAATTTTTTTAAACAAAAAATAACGTTGGTAAAGGACAAATAAAGCAGTAATAAAAACATATAGGATAGCAAATTGTTGCGTATAAGTAAGCCCACCATAATCAATTTGAAATTGAGTATCAACAGTACCAGGTGGATAATTTAATATTTTGTGCATAGTAGGATACAAAATCAAAGCACAAATAGAAAAGGTAATAATATAAGTTAAAATAACTTTTTGATAGGTATACAATTGAAATGATTTTTTTGTTCTCTTCTTCAAAGAAAAAACCTCCTTATATAAAATTTATATTTTTAATATATTCTATCAACTTAGTAAAATATTTTAAATTTAAAGTAGGATATTGAAAAGAAACAGTTTTTAGGTATTCTAATGTAATATCACATTTTATTTTTATGTTCAAGTGAGAAATATTGGTATATAAATTATAATCATTAATCACTAAAGAATTCGTATTTAAATCTAATTTCATCATCTTTTGATAGAACTCTTTATCACTTATTATTTTTATTTTATAACCTAACTGATTCAACAATTCGATCAATGTTTTCATGGTGAATTTTTTAGGATGCATCATATGAAATACTTTATTCTTATTTTCATAATGGAAAATAAGATGAATAATTCCACTTGCGATTTCGTCCACTGGTGACATATCAAATTCTTGTAAAGTACCACTTTCATAATAGAATTTATTTTTTAAAATAAATTGCAATTTATGATAAAAAGCATTACTATCAATATTATATTGAAAAAGTCCATCACGATAGCGACCGGTTAAATTACCAACACGGAAAATGTTTCCCTGTAATAAGCCTTCTTTCATGTTTTGAAAAAGAAAATCTTCTGTTAACAATTTACTTTTTATATAATAATTGTCGTTGTAATTTTGTCCAATAAAAAAGTTTTCTTCTGTAAAATCAACGATATCATTTGTACGAGATAATGGCATAAAATCACCAGAAACACTAGTGGTAGAAATATGATTGAAACCAATCTTATATTTCATACAAAAATTTGCTACATTTTTAGTGCCTTCTAAATTCATTTTCTTAAACTCATCATATTTTCCCAAATGTTTTACTAAAGCAGCACAATGAATCACACAATCAATTTTACTTCCCAACATTTCTAATTGTTCTTCTGTTAAACCAAGATTTTTATATTTAATGTCCCCAACAATAACTTCAATTTTATTCCATAAATCATCCATTATAGTAGAATTCTTAAAGTAAAAATGAAACATACTCAAAATTCTTTTTTTTGCACTTTCTACATTAACACTTCGTATCAAACAATATATTTTAGCATTTTCTTTTAACAAAGTTTCTAAAATATGAATTCCTAAAAACCCTGTACAACCTGTTAATAAAATATTTTTAAAAGAAGACTTTTTGGGTTTTAAATGAGATAAATCATGTTGCAAAAAGGGATAAGTATCATTTGATAGAGAAGTATCATCTGTTATATTTATATGTTCTAAAGCAAAACTTAAATCTTTTACATTTGTATAATCATAAAAATATTGAGTAGGAATGGTAATTCCTAAAGAAGATAACTGTGACTGAACTTTAATAATGGACAAGGAATCAATTCCAAGATTATTAAAATCTTCTTCTATACTAAGTTTTTTTACAAAAAGACAATCTTCCAAGGCTTTCGTAATACTTTTTTGTAAATCATTTTCAGGAGGAACATATTTTTCCATTTTTCTAAAAGAAAAAGGAGAAGGTAATTGTTTCTTATCAATCTTCCCATTTACCGTTAAAGGAATAGAAGGAAGCGGAATAAAATAAGAGGGAATCATATAATTTGGTAATTTATTCGCTAGGAATAATTTTAATTCATAATTTTGAATGGTAAAATCTGAAGTATAATAAGCACATAAAAAATCTCTATCATTATCATGATAATCAAGAACAATACAAGTTCTAATAAATTGATGAGAGCTAAGAACTCTTTCAATTTCACTTAATTCAATTCGATATCCTCTTATTTTTATTTGTGAATCAGCTCTACCATAAAAAAATAATTCTCCTTGATTTGTCCAACTTACTAAATCACCAGAACGATACATTGTTAAAGAAGGATCAAAAATGTCTAGTAAAAAACTTTTGGCAGTTAATTCTTCATTATTATAATAGCCTTTTGCAACGCCATCACCAGAAATATACAATTCTCCCTTAACACCTGGAGGACATAATTTTAAATATTTATCCAATACATAAAATTTAACATTAGCTAAAGGCTTTCCAATTGTAATTGGTTGAGATAATTTTTCTATTTTTTTACAACAACACCCAACAGTCGTTTCTGTTGGCCCATACATGTTATAAAAATTAGCTGAAGTCATTTGTCTTAATTCTTTTAAAAATGAATTACTAAAAGATTCTCCTCCAATACCAATATCAGAAATAGAAGAAAAATTATGAGTTTCCTTGGCAGAAGACATCAAAGATTGTATTTTACTAGGGGTACCATATAAAATATTAACTTGATGAGAAGTAATCAAGTTATTTAATTTTATAAAATCATTCTGCTCTTCTTCTGTGGACAAAACTAAAGTTAATCCATTTAATAAACTAACCCAAAGTTCATAACCAAACACATCAAATGAAATGGAAGCCATAGAAAGTACAACCTTAGAAGTTCCTTTTATTTCGGAATAATCTACCACTTTAGAAATTCCAATTAAGTAATTATGAAAATTTCGATGTGTAACAGTAACAGCCTTAGGAGTTCCAGTAGAACCAGAAGTATAAAGTAAATACATAGGACAATCAGAAGACAAGTCCACTTTTTCATAAGCATAAGGAGAGGCCTTCAAAAAAGAATCATTAGAGAAAAGAATGCTATTCTTTAAATTCAAATCCAAATTAGAAATAACATATTGAGAATTAGAATTTTCAATCATATATTCTTTTCTTTCAACTGGATGAGCAGGATCTACTAAGACATAGGAACAACCACATTTTAAAACAGCTAAAGTAGCTACAATTAAAGAAATAGAACGTTCTAAAACAAGGGATATATTGCGTCCTTTCTGAACCTGATATTTTTGTTGTAAAACAGAAGCGAATTGATTTGAAAACTGATTCAGTTCAGAATAAGAAATTTTTTGATTGCCACAAATAATTGCTGTTTTATCACCTTTTAGAGCAACTTGTTCTTCCCATAAATCTAAAATTGTTTTTGATTTATCATATTTTATAAAAGTCTGATTAAATTCATAGAGTAATTTATTTTTCTCTTTACTAGTCACCAATTCGATATCTTTTATTAATAAATTAGGATTTTCTATTACTTGTTCACAAATATATAACAAACGATTATGAATCTCTTTTATTGAAGAAGAATCATAATAAGTATTTTGATAATCATAAATAAAAGAAAAACAACTTGTATCATCCATATCATAAATATGGAACAACAAAGGAACGGTAGAAAATCCACTAAAAAGCCATTCTGAATCATAGTTTACTTGATCAAAACAATGATTCGTTCTAGCATTTTGATAGGAAACAGAAGTATCATAAATGTTTTCCTTCGTATTAAATTTATGTTTCAAATTTGTAATTAAAGTTTGTACAGGATATCGTTGATGTCTTAAATAAGAGAATTGTGATTTACTAAGAGTAGTAATGGATTCCAAAAAGGAAGAATTCTCATTAATATCTAAACGATATAACATATTATTAACAAATAAACCAAAAGTTTCCTTTTCCTTTTTTGAACTTCTATTTAAGATAGGAGTGGATATAACAACAGAATTTTTCTGTTTCATTTTACTTTCATAAATACCCATCACCAATAAAACAAAAGTAAAAGGCGATATTTTATGTTCTTTACAAAAACAAACCATTTTATTGGTCATTTTTTTGGACAAAACAAATTTTGATCTACTTGCTACACAAGAAGTAGAGGGAATCATTTTGGAATAAGAATTTTCAAAAATATTTTCCTCAAAAAGTTGATTCCAGAAAATTTCATCATTTTGAAATTTTTCACTTTGTTCATAATTAGTCTCTTGTGTAATAAAATCAAGATAAGGAATATCATTGGTAAAAGAGATGCTTTCTTTTTTCAAAAGTTTAGAATAAATAGAAATAATAGAACTAATTAATAAACTCATAGCCCAAGCATCAGAAACGATGTGATGGACACAAACAAAAAAACCACCTGTCAAATCTGGATTTTCAAAAGTTGCAAAAGAGTAAAGAGGAGAATCATATAAAGGAAAAATAGTTTTAGCTATTTTATCATTTATTTCTTCTTTATTCTTGGATGTTAATTTTATATGAGGAATCAAAAAAGGTTTAAAGGGAGTTTCATATTGTGTTACCATATCTTGATTTATATGTAGTTGATAACGAATATTATTGGTATGTTCTACAAAAAGTAAAATAGCTTTTTGTAAAAAAGAAAAATCTATCTTATCATGAATTGATATTTTACCAGTAATAGTATTCATACTCGTATTAGGATAGAATTGTTCCATACTTAAAATAGCTTTTTGAGGCGCTGATAAATTAAAAAAATTTTCACTCATTGAAATTTTATTCCTTTCTCATTTTGTTTGATAAAATTATATAGATATATTGTAAAAAAATCAAGAAAAATATTGAAAAAAAAAGAAAGCTATTATAAAATGGAAAAGAAAGAAGGTAAGAAATGGAAAAAAAAGAAAAATTAGAAAATTTTAGGGAATTAATACAAATAGCAGAACGAGGAAATCCTGATCATATCGTATATAAATATAAAAAAGATAGGACCAATCAAAATCCAGAATATATCGAAAAGAAATATAAAGATTTTAAAGAAGATATTAAGAAGATGAGTACAGTTCTTTTGCATTTAGGATTAGAAAATCAGAAAATTGCACTAGTAGGAAATAACCGATATGAATGGTGTGTTAGTTATTTAGCAATTACCACTGGTAATATGGTAGTAGTGCCATTAGATCGCGCATTGCCAGATATTGAATTAGAAAAACTGATCCAAAAAAGTGAAGCAACAGCTGTTATATTTGAAAATAAGCAAAAAGAATTAGTTGAAAAGATAGCCAGACAAAGTAATACTGTACAAATCATCATTAATATGGATGAAGGAGAAAATAATAATACAACAAAAACATTTACATCTTTATTAAAAGAAGGAGAAAACTTGCTTGAAAAAGGAAACACAAAATATGATGATTTAAAAATAGATAGTAATAAAATGTCTATTATGTTATTTACTTCAGGAACTACTAATTTTCCAAAAGCAGTTATGTTATCTCAAAAAAATATCTGTTCCAACATTGAATCTCTTAGTCATTATTTAAAATTATATACAACAGATACTTTATTATCTTTTTTACCAATTCATCATACTTTTGAATGTACAATTACTTTCTTATTTGGTTTCTATTGGGGAGCAACTGTAGCTTTTTGTGATGGACTAAAATACATTCAGCAAAATTTAAAAGAATACCAAATATCCGTATTTGTAGCAGTACCTGTTGTATTAGAAACCATGTATAAAAAAATCCAGAAAGGAATAGAAGAAAAAGGAAAAACAAAATTAATAGAGAAGATGACTAAAATAGCGAACTTATTATTAAAGTGGAAAATTGATATAAGAAGATTACTATTTAGACAAATATTAAACAATTTTGGAGGAAAATTAAGAACCATATTGTATGGAGCTGCTCCTATGAGTAAAGATACTATTATTGGTTATCACAATTTAGGAATTAATTCAACACAAGGATATGGATTAACAGAAACTTCTCCTGTTATTTCAGCAGAAGCAGATGACAGAAAGAAACCAGGATCAGTAGGATTAGTACTAGATAATTTGGAAGTAAAAATAGAAGAACCAAACCAAGAAGGGGTGGGGGAGATTTCTGTGAAAGGACCTAGCATTATGTTGGGATATTATAATAACCAAGAAGAAACTGAAAAAGTACTGCAAGATGGGTGGTTTAAAACAGGTGATTATGGTTATATAGATGAAGAAGGATTTTTATTTGTAACAGGCAGAAAAAAAGATGTTATTGTATTAAAAAACGGAAAGAATGTATATCCACAAGAAATAGAAAGCATCATTAATAAAATTCCATATGTATTAGAAAGTTTAGTATATCAAAGAGGAGAAAGTAGAACAGATACGATGCTATGTGCAAAAGTGGTATATGATGAAACCATGATAAAAGAAAGATTAGGGGAAAAAACACAAGAGGAATATCAAGAAACAATTTGGGAAGAAATAAAAAAGATAAATGAAACATTACCGATATATAAACATGTAAAGAAAGTTTCTATTACCACAATACCTTTTGCTAAAACAACAACACAAAAAGTAAAAAGATATCAAGAATTAAAAACACTATCATAATTTTTGATAAAGAGATGAGAAGGATTTTAAGACAATTCTTTCTCATTTTTTTGTGTAAAAAAACAAGAACTAGTTTAAAAAAAGAAAAAATGGAAAAAATATTTTAAAGAGGTGAAAAAATTGAGAAAAAGATCTTCGAATAAAAAAATAATAGCAATTGCTATATTAGCAATTCTTGTATGGATATTTATTTTTTACTTATATATTACATATCAAAAGATAGAAATTAAACCAAACCAATATGAGGCGACCAAAACCTTATCCACACCAAACACACAAACTGTGGAAAAAGCAGAAGAAGAAAGCAAAAAAGTAGTAGATGTAATAGAAGAAACAACCAGAAAAGTAGTAGGAATCTCTAAATTAAAAAATACTGGAAGTAGTATTTTATCAAAAAGTACAGAAAGTGAATTGGGATTAGGTACAGGTATGATAGTAACAGAAGATGGATACATTTTAAGTAATGAGCATGTAACAGGAGCAAAATATAGTAAATGCTATATCACATTAGAAAATGGAAACCATTATGATGGTACTGTTGTATGGAGTGATTCGGATTTAGATTTATCTATTACCAAGATAAATGCAAAAAATTTGGAATATATACCATTAGGAGATTCTAGTCAAATTCGTGTAGGAGAAGCCGTTTATGCCATTGGAAATCCTATTCGGATTTGAATTTAGAAGAACTGTAACAGCTGGTATTATTAGTGCTAAAAGTAGAACGATAAAATTAGAAGAAGCGGAGAAATCTTCTTATATGACAGATTTAATTCAAACCGATGCAACCATTAATCCTGGAAATAGTGGAGGCCCATTGATTTATCCCAATGGAGAAGTAATAGGAATCAATACAGTAAAAATTTCATCAGCAGAAGGAATTGGATTTGCTGTTCCCATTAATATCGTCAAACCAATTATTGAAAGTTTTAAAGCAACAGGTAATTTTGAAGAAGCGACAATAGGGATATATGCCTATGATAGAGAAGTAATTCCATATTTAAGTAATCATACCAATCTTCATTTTGAAAAAGGAATTTATGTAGCACAAATTGTAGAGAATGGACCAGCAACTCATACAGAATTAAAAGAAGGAGATATTATTACTAATATTGATAAAATAACAGTTAATACAATGAATGATTTAAGACAATATATTTATACAAAGAAACCAGAAGAAGAAGTAACCTTAAAAGTGATAAGAGGAAAAATTAATAAAGAAATAAAAATCCAATTAGGAAAAAAATGAAAGAATGGAAAATCCCAGCTTACATTCGCAAGCGGGGATTTAATCGATTAGGCAACAAATTGATGGATCAACTCTCGGGCAGGAATGCCATTCACAAGAATTTTTAGTTCCTCCAAAATTTCAGCCATTTTTTTAGAAAAATGGGGGGAAGAAATCATCTCGATAAAGGCGGGTTCTCCCATTGAATTGATCTTTCTTGCTACTGAATCCATTGTGTACATGTCACTGTACCTCCTTAAAATTTATAGAAAATAATTATACCATAAATTTCCATAAAAGGCAAATTTTACATAAAACTACTTTTTTCGACTTATTCTGTTATATTACTTTCCATTAAATCAAATTTTCTTTCATAATCTTTTGTTTCACGATTTGCGAGATATACTTCACTACGATTTTTCATAAGAAATTCAATAATCGCATAAACATCAATCCAAATTTCATTTGGGCTATCTACTTGAGATTCATCAAAAATCAATTGCATACCAAAATGTAAATGAGGAACATTAATATTATTTACATTTTCTTTGGTACTATAACCAGTCATACCAAGATAGCCAATGACATCTCCTGCTTTTACAGTCATACCAGTTTCTAATCCCTCTGCATAAGGGTGATTTTTTCTTAAATGAGCGTAATAATAATAACGTTTTTTGTCAAAACTGCGAATGCCAATACGCCAACCACCATATTGATTCCAACCAATATTTTCAATAATGCCAGATTCTACTGCAATAATAGGAGTTCCAATACTACCCATTAAATCATTACCTAAATGAGTCCTTTTGAAACCATAAGATCGGCTATTTCCAAAATCATCATAATGGCTGAAGGCATAATTTTTAGCAATGGGAAGAAACGCTTTTAAACCATATTTTTCTTCATAAACTTTGGAACCGTCTTCTTGAGGAACTTCGATAGAATAACTGCCAAGAAAACCATCCAAAATGGCAGAATAACTTTCGTAGTAATAATCATAAAATTTCATATTTTGTGTTAATTCTTCCATTGTCTGTCCATCTTTTAAAAGTTTTACTAAATTGGTTAAATCATTAGAATTAAAATTTTTAAAATTTCCTCCATTTTTACAAGCTAAATAGGCTAACAGTTCGATCCAATTGAAAACAGGTTCTTCATTTTTGTTATGAGAATCAATATCTAATTTTGCAGTTAAATTTAAAACTTCAGAAGTAACTTTAAAATCTACCCATTTAATAAAGTTTTTCTTCTCTCCAGAAATTTCATTAGAAGGGGTAAGATCATTAGCAAAAGAATAAAAAATTAGAATACTAGAAAAGAAAACAATAAAAAGAATCAAAAAGATAAATAATTTTTTATTTATTTTCCATGTTTTTATTAGCAAAAGAATTCACCTCATAGTAATCCTATGGAGGAAATAGAAAAATATGATGAAAAATCTATTAGTTATTTTAAAAATTTTAGAATTAATTTTACAAAAATGATTTAAAATCTTTAATTTTGTAAAAGAGTTTTAATAAAATAGAATAAAAACTAATAGGACGAACCAATTTGGGATCATAAATAAAGTAACTTTAGAAATTTTTAAAGTTACTTTATTTTATAAAACATTTGTATAGCTTCTTCTTCCGTTTCTGGGAAAAATATATCTTTTCCATGATTACTTTCGTATAAAAAATCTTTTAATGGTTTACTAGTGTATTGGGAATAGTCTCCATAAATAGCAAACTTGGTTTTATAATTTATAAATTTTTGTAAGATTTCTCCGGCTAATCCACTGCTTAATACAAAGAAATTTTCTATTATGGCTTCTTTGTTTAATACAATTTTGTTACAGTTTGTCTCATACTTTATAGTCATAATAAAGTCTATTGCAGATGATACATCTTTTATTATGACTTCATTACTTTTTATGATTGCAATATCATCTATTATTTTTATTTGCATTTTTTTCTCCTTAAAATTTAAATTTTCTTTAAACAATTTAACACAAAAATAAATTATTAGCAACCTATTTTATAAATTTTACAAGAAAACTGTATTTACTTAGATAAGTCTTGTTTCAATATAGTATTGGCATAAAGTAGAGAGAAATAATACATTTTGTAGTGTCTAATTCTATTATTTGTTTTGATTTATTTTATGATTACTGATAGATAAACGTAATGCTATTGACTTTGCCACAAGTCTTAAAACCTCCTATATGTTATAATGTACTGTTATAACGTGGGGGCTATGTGAGACAATTTTCTCAAACAAAAAAATCAATCATTTCGATTGATTTCTGCATTTATCTGTTCAATTTAGTTCAAACAGAAGTACTGTTGGTGTGCCTGGAGGGATTCGAACCCCCGATCTGCAAGTTCGTAGCCTGCCATTCTATCCAGCTAAACTACAGGCACATAAAAATTTTCAATCACTTTGTATCTAAACGAATGATTAATACATACTATATTATTATAACTGCTAGTAATTGAAATTTCAAGTAAAAATGAAAAAAAGTTTAAAAAATTCAAAAAAAATGTTGCAAATGAGTTGAAATTATGTTATTATATATAAGCATTTAAAGTAAAATAAAAAATCGAGGCGTAGCGCAGTTGGTAGCGCGCGTGGTTTGGGACCATGAGGTCGCAGGTTCGATCCCTGTCGCCTCGACCACCTTTTTATAAGGTAAAACTTAGGAATAGCAAGGAATAAAGAACTTGCTATTTTTTGTTTCTGTTTAAAAAGTGACAGATTTCTATAAAAGTTATAAAATTTTGATTTGCAATTTTATGTTAAAAGTTATACAAAATATAATTTATGGCTAGTCTTAAAATATAATAAAAAGACAAGCCCTAAACTCTTTCGAGGAAAGGCTTGTAGATAAGTACGATATAACTATCGATTTAGAAGTGTTTAAGAAATTAAAGAAAACAAGAACCAAGAATACATTGTACAACAGCCAGACGAATTTCTTTTGGCAGTTTGTTTTTATTGTATAAATGGTAAAAATGTTCACAGCCAATTTGGTTTAGATAAGTAGCAATTACCCGTAAAGGACAATCTTGTTTGTCACAGTCGGCACATTCTTTAAGTATTTCTTTCAGATCCATCAGAACACTCCTTTATTAGTTTATAGTATTTCAATTATACCACAAATCAACATAAAACACAATAGGGCGTAGCAATGAAACTAAATAGTCAAAAAAGATAAATTTGCTTTTATTCTTTCTCTTTTAAATTAAACAATTAATCTTTTAATAAATCCCTTATTAAATTTGAAACACTTTCCACTTCTGATATTGCTACCTGTTTCAGTTCACTTACAGAATCTTTCATACAGTAACCATTAAAATCTCTTACCATTTCAATATCACTATATCCATCTCCAATCGAATAAACATTACTAGTATTAATATTTAACTTTCTCATTAACAATCTGATAGCATTAGACTTATTCGTCTGGTTAGATATAATTTCAATCGAATTATATGAAACATAGTAAGAAACCACATGACTACTATATTGGTTATTAATTTGATTATTTATTTGTATTGCTTTTTCTTTTGTATCATACTTTACATGTATTTTGGTTAAATTACCAGAGTCAAAAGTAACTCTACTTTTTAATTCACTACAACAAAAATTATCAATAGAATCTTCCAAACAGATATCATTTTTAAGAGATACAACAACATCTTCACAAATTGGAAAATTAAATAATATATGATTATCTTTATCTAAAATAGTGGATCCATGGTTTAAAATAACATAGTCATAAGCAAAGTCATAAGAATTTACTTTATTTTTGAAATCCAAAAAACTTCTTCCTGTTGCTATGACAAAAAGATTTCCAGCATTTCTAAACAGTTCAACTTGCCTTTTATTTTTTTCAATATCTTGATCATTTAAATAAAATGTCTGATCATAATCACTTACTAAAACCTTTTTCATTTTTAGTTCCCCTTTTCTCAATTTTATATTATTGTTACTCAATAGATATTCTATCATCTTTCAATCGCAATGAATCATACCTTAAATAGATAGCAGTTTTCTAGATTGAATTTGAAACGATTCATAAAATTTACAGATATTAGAATTTTCCATCCAATAATGAGGTTCTTTTAATAGAATAATTGTATAATATTTCTTTTAAAATGTCTACAATATCTAGATAATAAGATAGGTTACAAAAATAGAAAATTCTTTAAAAAAAATATAATTCATGAGGGAGTAAATTTGCAATATTATGTAAAATATGATAAAATAGAAAAAGATATCAAAGTTTTAAAGAACTAGTACAAAGCCAAAATAAAAACATAAGGAGGTAAAAGCATTATGGCGATGTATGAAAAAGAGGGGGATAATCCCCAAAACATTATCTCATTCATTCTGTCAGAAAGGGAATACCATAGTATCATAAATGCTTTAATAAAATTAAAGTATGATACTAGAAATGCATTAAAATTGGCTAACTTGATCAGACAGTTATTTCTCGAGCCCCATCATAATCTTAGCTTATATTTCAATTTAGTGAAAAGGGACGAAAGGAAATTTCTAGTTACAAATGTGGAAGATGTATTTCAGATTCCTGGAATCATGGTCAGTGTAGTCGAAGGAGAATACAAACTCTCTGAGGATTGTTTGAATTTGCGTGTAAAACAAGATGAAGAATATATTGTTGGAATCACAGACGATGGAATAGTAGTTCATTGTTATGTTTTTCAGAAAGGATGAGAAAATGTTTTTGTAACAAGTAAAAGGGACAGTGTATTCTGTCCCTTTTACGATACAAATTTATAAAAAAATTTGCTATTTCTTTAAATTTACTTTATACTATAGATATTATAAAAATTACTTTTTTTAAAATAGATTAAGATTTTAGGAGGAAAAAAGATGGCAACAACAAAAGAATATAAAGAGTTTCTATTAGAACAATTAAACTTATTAGAAGATATAACATGTAGAGCAATGATGGGAGAATATTTATTATATTATGATAACATTTTGTTTGGTGGAATTTATGATAATCAATTACTAATAAAAATAGTAGAAAGTAATAAAAAATATCAAATGCAAGAGCAAATACCTTATAAAAATGCCAAACCAATGTATTTAGTAGAAGATATAGAAAATCAAGAAAAGTTAAAAGAAATCATTTTAGAGACATGTAAGGATTTGCCAAGAAAAAAATGAAATACTTAGAATAAGATCATAGATAAAATTGAACTATGGCAATCAATTGGGGGGCTAGTTATGAAATTTGAAGAGATAAAGGAAGAAGAATTAGAAGAATTAATAGAATATATTAAAAATTTAGATGAACAAAAAAGTGGAAAATATGGACTAAAATGGGATCGAGAAAAAGAAGTAGAGAAAATCGTAGAAAAATGTGATCAATCCATTCCTATTTTAAAAGAAATAAAAGACAAAAATTTAGAACATAAGGGAACAGAAAATTTATTAATTGAAGGAGATAATTTCCATTCATTAAGTGTTTTATACTATACACACAAAGAAGCCATTGATGTCATCTATATTGATCCTCCATACAATACAGGAAACAAAGACTTCATGTATAATGACAGATTTGTAGAAATAGAGGATGGATATAGGCATAGTAAATGGCTAAATTTTATGGAAAAAAGACTAAAATTAGCTAAAAAATTATTAAAACCAGATGGAATTATCATGATATCAATAGATGACAATGAATATGCGCAATTAAAATTATTATGTGATAGGATATTTGGAGAACACAATCGATTATCTATTCATCATATACAAGTAAGATATTCAGATAAAACATTAAATGAAAAAAATGATTGGCAACCAGTAATGGAATATGTATTAATTTATGCGAAAAACAGTAATGAATTTCATGCCAATAAGCCAAGAGAAGAATATTCCATTGAGAAATTTGATACAGAAATACAAGAATTAGCAAAAGGAGAAGAGTTTGAAATCAAAGGAAGAAAAGTAACAGTATTTAAAAAAGGAGAATGGAAAATAATTACCCATAAAAAACCAGCTTTAAATTTATTAAAAGGAACTTGGGTATCAGGGAGTATATATACAGGAACTGGAAATGGTACCATGGTACAAAATGTAATTGAACCAAGAACAGCAATAGATGGATATGAGTGTTTATACAAAATAGAAGGGCTAGGAGAAGATGGTTTAGGGTATCGTTACTTTACAGGACCTAAAAAAAGTACAGCAACAAGATCAATGATGTATTCTGGTGTACCTTTAACAAGAAGAAGACAAATAGAAGAAGGAGAGGCGTTAAAATACAAATCTATTCCTAACATTTACGATTATAGTCCAGACTTTGGAAATATAAGACAGGAAGGAGGAATTGCTTTTAACAGTGGAAAAAAACCTATTAAAATGTTAAAGGAATTAATTAATTATCACAAAAATAAAAATGCAGTAGTATTAGACTTTTTTGCAGGGTCAGGTAGTACAGGACATGCTGTATTAGAATTAAACAAAGAAGATGGAGGACATAGACAATTTATTTTATGCACCAATAATGAGAATAAAATATGTGAAGAAATTACTTATCAAAGATTGAAAAATGTAATAGAAGGATGGGGAAATAAAAAGGGAATAGAAAGCACATTAAGATATTATAAAACAGAATTTATTAATAATAAAGGAACAAAAGACCAACTATATTATGATTTAACAGAAAAATGTATTCCTATGTTATGTGTCAAAAGAGCAACATTTGAAAAAGTAATTGTTAACAATGAATATGTAATTTATTCCAATAAAGAAAAAAATAAATATACATGTGTTTATTTTGATATATTAGGGACCCAATATGGAGAATTTTTAGATAAAATAAAAGAAATAAAAGAAGATAAACAATTGTATATATTTACATTAGGAGATTATTATGATACAAGTGACCTAAAAGAGGTTGAAAACTATTCAATGGAACCAATTCCTTGTAAAATAGTAGAACTCTATAAAAAGATAATAAAATTAAGCAAAGAAGACTAAACTATTTTAAGAAATAAGAGAATAAAAAAATAGAAGTTGATCAACTTCTATTTTTTTTATTTTATTTATTGTCATCAATTTTCTTTGTATTTCTAGCAATTTCAGAAGTATTTCTACAAATTACTAATAAAATTAATGAAAATTCGTAAGCAATTCTAACAACAAGATTTCCTACTACTAAAGTAATAAGGAATCCTAAGAAATTGACTCCTATGATAGCAAATGAGGATAGAGTTACGTAAATGGCGAATATCAAATAAGTAATTTTTAATAAAGCTTCTAAGAACATTTTCTTAAATGATAGAAAATCATACATCCATCCTAGAAAACCAGTAAATTTACCTTCATTTTTTTTGCTTAAAAATAAGAAGTAAACTAGAATCCCTCCTACAATTGCTAAAATTAAAGAAACAATTAGCCATACAGAATTTCCAATAGCACTATTTAAAGTAGTAGCACTATATGCTTTTGATGAAGTAAACATATTCATTCCCCCTTTTATTTTTTTACATAATACCACAAGATACAAAATTCGTCAATTATTTCTATTTTTTATATAGAAGAATCCATATATTACTATTTTATACGAAAAAACATAAAAATAGAACTAGATTACTTTGGTAAGTAGAAATCTAGTCCATAAACAAAAAATAAAACATATAAATATATGATTTATTAATGGAATTGTAGCAAAAAAAAGGCTACAAGTCAATAAAAAAACAAGAAAAAGGTAAAAAAGTATGAAAAATAAAGTATTTTTAATTTTTACATCTTGTAGAATTGAATTTTGAAATATAGAAGATGGAAGAAAAGCAGAATTAATCATCTTCTAAAGAATAACACTCTAAATCCTTAAGGGCAGGGTTGTACAAATTTTTTCCGTGAAAAATCAAAACGAGATCCATGACAAGGACAGTCCCACGTTTTATCAATATCATTCCAAGAAAGTAAACAACCTAAATGAGTACATACTGGTTTTACAGCATATATCTTACCATCTGGATTTTTGTAAATTCCTACTTTTTCATTTTGGATTTCAATAATTCCACCCGAATTATTGGCAATGGTATCAAAAGATAAATTAGTATTTTTTAATTTATTAATTACGAGAGAATTAGCTGTTTGAACTATCATATTTTTCATTTCATCTCGATTTTTAATGGGCTTTAAACGAGAAGGAGTAAACAAATAAGCATAAGGATTATTTTTACCATAAATTTCATCTACTATGATATTAGCTGCAACATTTGATAAAGTCATACCCCATTTTTTAAATCCAGTACCTACAAAAACACGAGGCATAGTAGAAGAAAAAGAACCAATGAAGGGAAGTTTATCAAGAGAAATACAATCTTGTGTATTCCAACGGTATAGAACTTTACTATCTGGATAGAACTTTTTTGCTTCTTGTTCTAAAATTCCATACGTATCTTGATAGCAAGAAGGTTGTCCTGTTTTGTGGTCACCTCCACCAATTAATAATAATTCTTTACCATTATGACGAACCGTTCGATAAGAAAATATAGGGTTACTAGGATTAATGTACATACCATGAAATAATGTTTTATTTGTTTCAATAGCAATAAGATAGGAAGTAGATTGATACATTTTTAAAAAGTAAAAACCAGGGAAATTAACAAAAGGATAATGACTGGCAATAATTACAAATTTACATTTGATTTTTGCCTTGTCAGAATAAACTAAATAAGAAGAATTAGTATCTTCTTCGATTTTGGTAGCCATTGTTTGGGTATAAATATTACTATTTTGGTTTAAGATACAATTGCATAAACCAGATAAATATTTAATAGGATGAAATTGTGCTTGATTTTTAAAACAAATAGCACCTTCAATTTCAAAAGGGAGTCCAGTTTTTGTAACAAGTTCACATGGAAATCCAATTGATTCGACAGCAGATATTTCTTTTTTTATGGTTGTTAATTCTGAATGTTTTGTAGTATATACAAAACTATTTTGGAATTCGAAATCACATTTTATTTTTTCAGTATCAATAATTTTTTTTATATTTTGAATAGCTTGTTCATTGACAGTTAAGTAATCAGAAGCAAAGTTTTTTCCATAAGAATCAATCAAATAATCATAAAATAACCCATGTTGACTGGTAATTTTAGCGGTAGTATGCCCAGTTGTTTTTCCACCGATAAAATCTTTTTCTAAAACTGTTACTTTAAAACCTAAAAGGCTTAAATAATAAGCACATGTAAGCCCAAAGATGCCAGCACCAATAATACAGACATCACATTCTAAATCATTAGAAAGTGAGGGAAAACTAGTTTCTTTTTTATTAAAATCTAACCATAGAGAATTCATAATTTACCTCCTTTTATTAGTGTAACCAAATTTTAGGAATAAATTATAAAAAAACTGGAAAAATAAATATAGTTATGATAGAATGAAAACAAAATAATTTTAAAGAATAAAAATTTAACAAAAAAGGAAGGCGGATGAAAAATGGAAGAACAACAAAAGGAAAAATTATTCAATCAAAAAGAAAGTGGTTGGAACCATGTAGATGAAGACAAGAAAGAGAAAATTTTAAAATTATCTAGGGAGTATATGGAATTTTTGAATAAAGCAAAGACAGAAAGAGAATTTATTGAACAAGCTAGAAAGTTGGCGGATGCAAATGGGTATCGAGATATAATAGAATTCGAATCATTGAAACCTGGAGACAAAATTTATTTTGTAAATCGTGATAAAAGTATGTATTTAGCTATAATAGGAGAAAAAAATATAGAAGAAGGAATGCACATCATAGGTTCTCATATTGATTCTCCAAGATTAGATTTAAAACCAAATCCTTTGTGTGAAGATACAGGATTTGCTTATCTAAAAACACATTATTATGGAGGCGTAAAAAAATATCAATGGACAACAATTCCATTAAGTATGCATGGAGTTATTGTAAAAGCAAATGGAGAAAAGATAAAAGTCGATATAGGAGAAGATGAAAATGATCCTATTTTTACCATTACAGATTTATTACCACATTTAGCCCAAGAACAGATGGAGAAAAAGTTAAAAAATGGGGTTGAAGGAGAAAATTTAAAAATATTGATTGGAAATATTCCACTTCAAGATAAAAATATAAGCGAAAAAGTGAAGTTAAATATTTTAAATATCTTAAATCAAAAATATGGTATAACAGAATCTGATTTTGTAAGTTCTGAAATAGAATTAGTACCAGCATTTAGAGCTAGAAGTTTAGGATTAGATCAAAGTATGATAGCTGCTTATGGGCAAGACGATAAAGTATGTGCATATACTTCGCTTGTTGCTATGATGGAATTAGAGAGTGTAAAAAATACAGCTATTTGTATATTAACGGATAAAGAAGAGATAGGAAGTATGGGAAATACAGGAATGGAATCACATATGTTTGACTTTTTCATTTCAGAAATATTAAATAAATTACAAATTAATCGTCCTAATTTATTAGATAAAGTATTCTGTTTTTCAAAAATGCTATCATCTGATGTTACTGCTGCATTTGATCCTGTTTATGCACAAGTATCAGATCAAAGTAATGCTGCATTTTTGGGAAAAGGAATTGCACTAGAAAAATATAGTGGAGTGAGAGGAAAATCAGGAGGTTCAGATGCCAATGCAGAATATGTAGCTTGGGTAAGAAATGTTTTAGAGAAAAACAAAATTCAATATCAAGTGGGAGAATTAGGAAAAGTAGATATTGGAGGAGGCGGTACTATTGCTTATATTTTGGCTAATAAGGGAGCAGATGTAATTGATTGTGGTGTTCCAGTTTTAAGTATGCATGCTCCATATGAGGTTACAAGTAAGTATGATGTTTATTCTGCTTATGAAACTTATAAGGCTTTTTGGAAAGAATAATGATAAATTGAAAAGGTAATTTGTATGAGAAAAAGAAGAAATTTAAGAATGAAATTTCTTCTTTTTTGATATAAATTGATAGAGATTTAAAGATTAAATAAGAGTAAAATAAATTTATTTATAGGTAGAAACAAAGATTATAAAATTTTTTGAATATGATTGATTTTATAATTTGTTTTCTTGATATGAACTTCTATAAGATCTAATCGAATAGCAATATGATAAATTTGATTTTTATAAATATAATATTGGATTACTTGTTTTATAGGTTTGGGTTTCTTCAAAGACTCAGAATCATATGGATTTCCATACTTTAAATCAGATCGTGTTTTTACTTCAATAAATACTAATTCTTCTTTTTTTCTATCTTTGGCAATGAGGTCAACTTCTCCTTTTTGACAGGAAAAGTTTCTATCAATAATTTCATAATTATGATCTTCTAAATATTTTGATGCTAAGTTTTCGCCCCATATTTTTACTTCTTTTCTAAAATTCATATATAGCCTCCTTTTATTTTAAGATTAGTGGTATATTTTGCAGTTATTAAGAAATATGAAGAATTTTATATTCTTAAAAAGCTGTGGTATTGTTTTTATTGGACAAATACTATGGAATAATTTTTGAGGTAAAATAATATTTTTGATGAAAACATAAAAGATAATATAATTAAATGAATTTTCAATCAATAATAGAAAGTATATTTCTTTTTAAGATTTGGTTTTGATTTCAACATGAATATTAATTTATTTGAAAAATTAATAAATTAAAGAATATAATTAAACTTATAAATAGTTTTCAGAAATTTATTAGATGAAAATTTACATTCCTATTAGATAAATTTATAAAGATAAATCATAGTTATAAGTAGTATTTTGTTTCTTAGAGAGAGTCTAAAAGTGATTAATGAAAATTAAGTTGTTGTTTATATAGAATTCTAATCTAATTTCTTTTTTTATTTCAATAAATTAGCCTCTCCTAAATCTAATTAAATTCCTTCCTACTTATATAGCTTAAATATCTGAGGCTATTTCAAAATATAATTTGGGGTAGGATGTAGATTTCTAAATATCATTAATAAAATTATGGGAGTGGGTGATTTTTAGAATTGAAATTATACTTTTATTGGGATTGTTAATGATAAATAACCTCAGATATTTAAACTATATAAGATTTTAAATTAAGTTTTGAATGAAGTATTTTCTAAATCAATAATTTTATTATAAAACAATTTCCAATTTTTGTCAACAGTTTTTTGGAAAATTTTGTATTTTTTTGTTTTGGTTTAAATTGTTGGACAATAAAAAGATAGGAAAATCTTAATTTTATAATAATTTTCTGTTTTTGTAATATTATTGTTTTATTTTTCATATATTATAATAGTTGTGTTAATTGGAGAACTAAATGATGATGTTTTTAATGAGTGGTGTTATGTTTGTTTAGAAAGTGTACATAGATATTTAGCAAATTTACAATATTTTTTAAGAGATATGTTAAAAAAGCTTGACAATTACTTTTAATGGTAGTACAATTAATGTCGTTGTAATTTATATCGCGGGGTGGAGCAGTTGGCAGCTCGTCGGGCTCATAACCCGAAGGTCGTAAGTTCGAGTCTTACCCCCGCAACCAAACTCTAATCACTAGAACTATAACGGTTTTAGTGATTTTTTGTTGCCTTCAATTTGTTTACAATAATGCCATTTTTATACATTGTTATGTCAAATTGGGTAAAAGTTGGGTAAAATAAGTACCTCAAACTACTTAAAATCTAATAAAAAATCATTAAAATTTTATACTTTTTTATATATTATAAAAGGCAATGGGAAATCTAAATTTTAATATTTAGTTGCCTTTTATTTTTGTATCGTGAAAATTGTAACGGCTTTATTTCCGTTTGTGAAAATTAGAAAAAATTTAAATTAAGACCCTGTTGGTAATAACAAGTTTTCTAGTGCATATCCAGCTTTTCTATTATGAGAAAGCAGTGGATGCACATAAAAATCTAATGTTGTGCTTATTTGTGCATGACCAAGTCTTGCAGAAATAACAGCTATATCAACATTTTGTGCTACTAGTAAACTTGCATTTGTATGTCTTAATCCGTGAAAATTAATTACAGGTAATCCAATTGTGCTTACATATCTAACAAACCATTTGCTAATTGAAGAAGGATGCATAGGTTTGCCATCAGCTTGCACAAATAACCTATCAGAATTAGTCCATAATTCGCCGTAGATGGATTTTTGCTCTTCATACCATAACTTATATTCCTCAAGTAAAGAAATGATAAATTCGGGTATTGCAATCTCTCTAATAGAACTCTCTGTTTTAGGTGTTTTTGTAAAAACTCCCATATCAGATAGATATTGACTAGAACGGTTAATACAAATAATTCCATTTTTAAAATCAACATCTTGCCACTCTAGTCCCATTAACTCGCCTAAACGAACACCAGTAAAAACAGTAAGAATGATAGCAACTTTGTATTTAGTTTCTTCTATAGAAAGTTTTTCTAAATTTTCAAGAAGTATTTTAGTTTGCTCATCATCATAAGATCTTCTTTTCGGTTTTCTAGCTTTAGGTGCTTGAACACGTTCTGCAGGATTTGCAACTATCAATTGCCAATAAACTGCTTTATGAAGCATTGCTCTTAATAATCTGTGATGTTCTAAAATTGTTTTGCTAGATAAGGGCTTTTTGGTTTTTGCACCATTGTTGTCTTTTTTTCTAACTAACTGAGTATCTTTTTCAAGTAGGTCATAAAACTTCATAATGTCAGTTGGTCTAATTTTATTAATGTAAAAATGTCCGAAGTATGGTAAAATTCTTGTTTCTAACATTCTACAATAACGCTTGTATGTAGTAGGAGCAAGTTCTTTTGAACCATAATCTCTTTTCCATATCTCAGTAAATTCAGAAAATCTAAGAGACTTACCATCAACAACTAAACCATTTTGTACTT
>CASAUJ010000012.1 GCA_949118805.1 uncultured Clostridia bacterium
TACTCAAAGTATATTAATTTCAAAAATTTGTGACATATGATTGACTAACCTACACAACAAAAGAAAAAAGTTCAAAAAATACAATTGACTCATTACCAAAAATATGTTATAATGGAAATGTTATGTAGAGTAACTACTAAAAAGAAGGAGAGGAATTATTTATGAAATTAAAGAAACAAGTAATAGGAATATCTTTAAGTTTAATTGTTATGATGCAAGTTAGCATCAATCCATTTAACAACTCTGTATATGCAGGAGAAGTAAATGCTAGGAGATCTTATTATACACAGTTAGCAGAGGTTGCTGAAAAAATGTATCAGGAAATGTATCAGAGTAATATAACCCGTGTTGCTGATGAGGAAACAGAAGCAGTAAAATTACCAAGTGAAAAAGTAGCAAGTATAGGAAAATCATTAGAAATAAAATCAAAAGTAGAAGAAACAGAAGGAACAATTACTTATCAATGGTATAAAAATGGAGTAGCATTAGAAGGAAAAACAAATGCAACATTAGTGATAGATGAAGTAACATCAGAAGAAGAAGGAAATTATACTTTAAAAGTAACAACAACTTTAGGAGACACAACAAAAGAGGCTATCAGTAATGCCTGTGTAGTAACAGTTAGAGGGTTTGAAATTTTTATAGAATCAACAGATCAAACAGTAGATTTAAAAAAACTAGAACCAGGAAAAGAATTTTCTATTAATGTTAATATGAATCATTTTTATAATATAGGAGAAGGTATTGTTACTTTAGCAGGACAATTAGAATACGACAAAAATATTATAGATAGACTTGAAATTGTGGGACAAAATGAATGGGAATTAAAAAATAATTCATTAAATGAAGAAAACCTAAAATTTGTAATAGAAAATGATAATCGTATAACAGAAGATAGTGGAATGTTAAAAATTAAATTTAAAGTAAAAGATTCCATAACAGAAGCTACTCAAACAACAATTAAAGTAAAAGAAGTAACAGCAAGTGGTGGATATGGAGCAATTGGAACAAAAGATGCAGAAGTAGAAATTGGAATTGAAATACCAGAGCCAGAACCAGAAGAAGAAAAAATCACATCAGATGTATATTTAATCGATGATATGGCAAAAGAAATTTCTAAAATTCCAGCAAAAACAACAGTAGCAGAGTTTAAGAAAAATGTAACAACAAAACAAGAAATGGTATTTATCGATGAAGAAGGAAATCAATTAGAAGAAAGTAGTTTTGTTGGAACAGGAATGACAATAAAAGTAGGAAAAACTTTAGAATATACATTAATTGTAACCGGAGATGTAGATGGGGATGGAGAAATTACAGTAAATGATTTAGCAAAAGTAAAATTGCATATCATTGATTTAGAAAAATTAACAGGAATTTATTTTAAATCTGCAGATTTAGATGTAGATCAAGATATCACCATTAATGATGCTGCAAAAATCAAGTTAGTATTGATTGATTTAGCAAAAGAAATTTAAATTATAAGACTTAGAAATAGTAAAAAGTTTAAGAAATTTGCTTTTTACTATTTTTTATGAAAATCAGTATTAAAAATAATAAAAAAATGGGCGTTCTATATTTACACAAACTTAAAAAAGTGTTATAATAGGAAAGAGGAAGCAAACTATAACAAAAAGAATTTTAATAGAATAAAGTTTGTTGCCTATAAACAACATGAGAGATACGATTGCATAATTAGATAAAAATAATAGGAGGAAAAAATATGAAAAAAATAATGATATTAAGTTTTATGTTAGTTATGATACTTGGAATAATGGGAAATGGAGTACAAGCAGCACTTAGTTGTAATATGAGTGTGCAAGCAAGCAAAACAGAACTGACAAAAAATGAGGTATTTACCGTAAATGTGAATCTTTCTAATATTCAATCTGAAAAAGGTGTGATTGCCTTACAAGCAACTTTAGAATATGACAAAAATAGTTTAGAATTAGTGGAAATGGAAGGGAAAAATGGTTGGGAAACACCAAAAGATAATAAAACATATAATGCAGCAAATGGAAAAATAGCAATTGACCGTGATGAACCAGGAAATTCAGCAGAGACAGTTTTCTCTATAACATTTCGAGTAAAAGAATCAAGTAAACAAAATTTATTAGTATCTTTAAGAGATATTGTAGTAGCAGATGGTACAAAACCAGCAAAAATTTCACAAACTTCTCAAAATCTTACTGTAACAGATGGAACACAAAATCCAGTACCTCAACCAGATCCAGATGAACCAGATGTAAATCCAGGAGATAATAATACTACCAATACAAACAATAACGGATCTATCATAGGAGGAAATACCAATAAAAATGTAACAACTAATACAGCTGGTAAAAATGTTAGTACCAATGGAAGATTACCAAAAGCAGGAAATAATGGTGTGATTTTTATAACAATTATTGGATTAATTGCTATTGTAGCTGTTATATTCTTCCTAAAAATGAGATTATTAAATAAAGAAATGAAATCATAAAAAAACAAAAAGAATCAAAAACAAACTTAGAATTTGCTATTTTGATTCTTTTTTTTGATTCCATAAAGTGAGAAGTTTTTATTAGATATGATAATAGGAATAAACGCTACGGATAGAAATAAAAAAGAAATATATATCGGAATAAAAATGAAAATAGAATCAATTTGTTAACAAAATTTAATATAAAACTTGTAAAAATAAAATCCCTAAGAGAAAAGAGAAAGAAAAAAGGAAAGAAGAATAGAAGAGGATTGAAAAAAAGATAAAATTTGATATATTATTTGTAATTAACAATTAAACATTTAATTTAATACAATAAGTATGAAAGGTAGAAAAGAATGGAAGATAAAAAATAGTTTTTCTACTAATTATTGTGTTTATAAGTTAAAAGGAGGTTTTATGGACAAGGTCAATAGAGAAAAAATAAAAAGAATTTTTATCAAAATTAATTTATTATTAGTAATTTTAATGTGTTCTCCTTATATTTTTACAGGACTATATTTAGGAAAAGAAATAACAGGATCGATCAAACGGTATCATAGAAACTTATGCAACAAGTGAAGAACAAAAAACTAGTAGAGAGGAAGAAATAGATCCCAATGAAGGACAATATATAAGATTAACAGATACAGAAAAATTACCAATTAAAAAATCAAATGTAGGATATTATGGTTCTGTAAAAATAAATCAGGATTATAATGGAAACAAGCTTTCTGTTAAAAGAGAAGGAGCCTATTATACATTTGATCATGGACTGTTTGCTCATGCAAATGCTAATATTTATTATGATGTAAGAGAATACAGTGAAAAATATCGTTTCTTAACTACATACATTGGGCTTAATCGAACATCAACAGCAGGGAATGGGGTTAAAGTATGGATTTATACATCAAATGATGATGTATTTCATGATAGTGGTAGCCAATATTGGACCTTACAGAACCCAGAAACAGATACCGATAGGGTGATTATGCCAGGACAGGATGCAGTTTTTGAGAAAGTAGATATAACAGGAGCTAAATATATAAGAATACAAGTATATGACAATGGATCGAATGCAGCAGATCATGCTGTGTTTATCAATCCTATGTTAATTACAGATGAATATCAAGAAGAAGTGAATGAATTTCCAGATATCTCTGTATATGACCAAAAAATAAAAGATTATGCCAATAAAGATTTATCAGATCCTAATTATGAATTACTGGTTCTACAAAGAAAATTTGTAAGTAGTGTGGGGAATTATGCACTAAAGAGATTTACAGAGGAAGCAGTAGAAAATCAGGAAACAATAGATTGGTTGATGAATGATTTAACAAATCTTCGTTATTATATACTAGGAGGAACACCAACAGGAGGATATTATAATTCATTAAATGTTTTGACAAAATTATTGAAAGAATACAAAAATGATTTTGAGGAAGAAGAAGAGATATCAGAAGCTGGGAAAGCAGTAATGTTACAAAAATATGCTAATCCATCTATCACAAAAGGTGATCTTTATAAAAGAATGGCAATTACCATTTCTTTAACACATTCTGCACAAGTTGCATTATGGATGCAACCAGGGGCAGAAGAAAACCAATCCGATGCGGTAAATCGTTATGCAATTTATAAAAAGATGTACCAGGAAAACAAATTTAAAGCAACTGATAATGTTAATATTACACCATGGTTTGAAACTTATAATATAGAAGAAATGCGATATGTTATGAATACTTTAATCGATGATGAATCCATAGTATGGCTGAATGAATATACACAACAAAAAATAAATGCAGCACCTAATAATGCTTGGGGACTTTTAACACCACATTCATATATGGCTTATGTATGGCCAAATTATGGAAATCCTGTTTATTATGAAGAAGAAAATAGAGAATATTTTAATGACTTATTTGCAGTTGGAGAAAAAGGATTATTCGACTATGGAATAACACAAGGGACTTTAGACCATAAAGTATACAAATTATGGATGAACTTTAGAAACAAATTTGGTACAGGTGCAGTTTGTGGAGGGATATCCAAAACAGGACATTGTATTCGTGGAGTCCATGCCATACCATCAGCTGTTATAGGGCAACCAGGGCATGCAGCAATAATATATTATACCAGAAATTCTAGTGGGCAAGGATATTGGGGAATTGATAATGATGTATCAGGATGGACAAAATCGGAAAAAGGAGAAAGAATGTTAATTGGATGGGGAAATGATAGAAGCTATGTAAAAGGATACAATATTCCCTATATTATCTTAGCACAAGAAGCTTTAAATGATTATGATAATTTTGTAAAAGCAGAAGAATTATTGATGACAGTGGAAGTGTATAAAGAAGATAAAACAAAGCAAGAACAAATATATAGAGAAGCCATTAAAACACAATCTATTAATTTAGATGCATGGGCTGGATTAGTAAAATTATATCTTTCAAGTGATAAGACAGAAGAAGAATATTATAATTTAGCAAAAGAGATGATGGAAGCTCTTAAATGTTTCCCATTTACTATGTATAATTTAGCAGAAATGATAAAGCCTAAATTTACAACAGATGTTTATCAATTTAAATTTACCATATTACAAACACGTATCTTAACAGAAGGCAAAAACTATCAAGGAACAGAAGTACTACAACCAGCAGTAACTAGAACTTTAGCCTCTTCCTTATTGGGGACACTGGATACAAAATTAGCAGAATTTTCATTTGATGGAGTAGATGCAGGAAAAATAAAATTGGGAAGTAGATTTGAAGGAAGCACTGTACGTTGGGATTATAGTTTAGATGGTAAAAATACATGGAATGAAGTTTTTACAGGAGAAAATGGAGGAAAACATGAGATACCATTATCACAGGAACAAGTAGAAAGTATTACATCAGAAAATGATATTTATGTACACATTGTGGGAGTAAATTATAATGAGGAAAATCTATATAAAATAGATATATTAGAGTCAGAAGGACTTCCCAGCACACATTACGCAAACGATAAGGAAAATAGAATCATAGCTGTTAATTTAAGTACACAATGGCGTTATACAGAAGAAAGTCCATGGACTTCTTATCGTGAAGCATCACCAGACTTAACTGGTAACCAAACGGTACAGATAAGAGAAGGAGCAACTGGTACAAGATTAGCAAGTGATGGTTTTGTGACTTATACTTTTACAGAAAATAAGGATCCAGATACTAGAAAATATATACCCGTTTCCCATTTAAGTATCCATTCTGTTTCGACAGAAGCGGTGAACAATGGTGGAGCAGCTAGAAATGCAATTGATGCCAATTACAATACCAGATATCATTCAGCATGGAATGGAACTGATACACAGCGTTTCATGGTTGTACAACTAGATAAACCAGTCTATTTATCAGCAGTAGAATTTGTACCAGCAGGTGGGGGAAATGGAAGAATTAATGATGGAACCATTTATGGAAGTATGGACGGTGAAAATTGGGAAGTTCTTACAAGACGAACAGGCATTACCTATCCTGGGCAAGCCAATACAAATGAAACAGCAGAAAGATACACACAAAACTTTGAAATAGAAGAACCAAAAGAAGTGAAATATGTGAAAATAGTAGCAGATCGAACAAATGGAAATTGGTTTGCAGCAAGAGCTTTTAATTTTTATGAAGACATAACCAAAAATCCGAATCCAACAGCAAGCATTGCGTATAGTACGACAGAAAAAACAAATGATCCAGTAATAGCCAGACTTGTAAATGCAAGTACCAAAATAACCATTACCAATAATGAAGGAAAAGATACTTATGTGTTTACTGAAAATGGAGAATTTACATTTGAATTTGAAGATGAAAAAGGAAACAAGGGAAGTACAACCGCAAAAGTAGATTGGATTGATAAAGATGGACCAACAGCTGATGTGAACTACAAATTAAGTGATGATAAAAAATTAATGGCAGTATTAGATAATATTAGTGAAGATGTTTATTTACTAGATAAAAACAATAAAAAAACAAACTATGTAGAAGTGGAAGATGGTAAAGTAGTCAGTATATCCTACTTAGACGAAGAAGGAAATGTTTATAAAATTGCGGAATTAGATGAAAATGGAGCAACGAAAAAAATAACATATTCCAATACAACAGGAAAACTAGAGGAAGTTAAATATTATATAACATCATTGGAAAATGGAGAAGTAACAGAACGATTAGCTTTTGATAAGGAAGGAAATAGTATAACATTGACAACCGAACAATTAGAAGAATTGAAAGTATTAGAAAACATTCGATCAAATCCATTAGAATTTTATCTAGAAAACAATGAAGAATACGAATTTAGATTGCTTGATATAGCCAATAACATTGCCTATAAGAACATAAGAGTAGATTATATTGATAATGATACTAAAATTTTAGCAAGTGATATTACTTATAGTACCACTATGCTAACCAATCAATCTGTAACAGCTACGATAAATGCCTATGTAGTTGATGAAAAAGGGAAAAGTAGCAATGTAAAGATTTTAAATAATGAGGAAAAGAATACTTATACCTTTACCCAAAATGGAGAATTTACATTTGAATATGCAGAAAATGAGTTAGAAGAGCAAGAAAGTGAAGAAAACTTAGACAAAGAAGTAAAAAGGCATACAGCAGTGGTTAATTGGATTGATAAAACACCTCCTACTGCACAAATTCAATATAGCACAAGAGAAAATGCAGAAAAAGTAGTAGCAACTTTAGTCAATGAAAGCGAAGAAATTATAATTACGAATAATGGTACGAGTAGAGAATATACATTTACAGAAAATGGAGAATTTGTATTTCAATTTCAAGATAAAGCAGGAAATAAGGGAACAGCAACCGCAAAAGTAGATTGGATGAAGAAGGAAGAACCTGAACCTGAAAGAATCAAAGGAGACATCGATGGAGATGGAGAGATCACGATTAATGATGTAGCACAATTAAAATTACATTTAATTGAAATAAGACCATTGGAAGGAATCGATAAGATAGTAGCGGATGTAGATGAGGATGGTGAAATTACAGTAAATGATTTAGCACAAATGAAATTTATTATATTAGGAATCAAATAGACCAATAGCCAATAAAATATCACTAGGTTGAAAAACAGAGTGATATTTTATTTTTTTAGATGCTTGACAAATTATTGGTTTTTCAGTAATCTTACAAAGTAAGATAGGAAAGGAGAAAATTATGGAAAAGAAGTTAAAAATAATAGGAGAGAAATGTCCGCAAGATCATAAGTGTCCAGCCGTGAGTGTTTGTCCAGTAGGGGCTTTGTCACAAGAAGGATGGGAAGCTCCTAAGATCGATCATGAGAAATGTATAAAATGTGGTAGATGCGCTAACTTTTGTCCCAAAAGAGCATTAATATTACAATAAAGATGCATTTTGGAATCAGATAAGGAGAGAATGGAAAAAACTTGACAAAAAACTTCTTTTTATGTAATATTACAAAGAGAAAATAATTTTGTAATAAAGAATAGAAAGGAGTAAAAATGAACCATTTAATTGATATTCAAGATTTATCTGTAAAAGAAATTGATGAACTAATTGAAGTAGCTAAAGATATTATGGATCACAAAGAGAAATATGCTCATAAATGTGATGGTAAGAAAATAGCTACTTTATTTTTTGAACCAAGTACAAGAACAAGACTTAGTTTCGAGGCAGCTATGTTAGAATTAGGAGGAAATGTATTAGGCTTTTCAGAAGCATCTTCTAGTTCCACATCAAAGGGAGAAAGTGTATCAGACACGATAAGGGTAGTAGGGGCTTATAGTGATATTATTGCTATGAGACACCCAAAAGAAGGAGCACCTTTAGTGGCTTCACAAAAATCAATCGTACCAATTATAAATGCAGGAGATGGAGGACATAATCATCCAACCCAAACTTTAACAGATCTATTAACCATTCATTGTGAAAAAAATCGATTAGAAAATTTAACCATTGGGCTTTGTGGAGATTTAAAATTTGGAAGAACTGTACATTCTTTAATAACTGCTATGGTAAGATATCCAAAAATAAAATTTGTTCTAATTTCTCCCAAAGAACTTATGATTCCAGAATATCTAAAAAAAGAAGTATTAGAAAAAAATCAAATAGAATATTGTGAAACAACAGATATAGAAGAATATATGGGAGAATTGGATATCTTATATATGACCAGAGTACAAAAAGAAAGATTTTTCAATGAAGATGATTATGTAAGACTAAAAGATTATTATATTTTGAACAAAGAAAAATTAGAAAAAGCAAAAGAAGACTTATGTATTATGCATCCATTACCAAGAGTAAATGAAATTGCAACAGATGTAGATGAAGATAAAAGAGCCTGTTATTTCAAGCAAGCAGAATATGGAAAATATATTAGAATGGCCCTAATTATGAAATTATTGGAGGTAAAATAGATGAATATTGATAGTATTAAAAATGGAATTGTAATCGACCATATTCAAGCAAAAAAAGGAATGCAAATTTATGAAGCTTTAAAATTACAAGATTTAGATTGTTCAGTAGCCATTATCACCAATGCGAAAAGTAAGAAAATGGGAAGAAAAGATATTATAAAAATCGATCAAGCTATGGAAATCAATATGGATGTGATTGGCTTTATTGAACCAAATGCAACCATTAATATGGTAAAACAAGATAAACTAGTAAATAAATATAAAGTGAAATTACCAGAAAAAATTGTAAATCTTGCCAAATGCCAAAATCCGAGATGTATTACATCAATAGAAAGAGATTTAGATCAAATATTTACTTTAACAGATCGAGAAAATCAAGTATATCGTTGCCAATATTGTGAAATGAGCTTGAAATAATTTGAATAAAAAAGAGATCTTCTAATAAGATATATTAGGAGGTTTTTTTTGGTACAATAAAAACAAAAAAAAATTTTAAAAAACTATACAAAATATTAAATTCGTTATATAATGTAGAAAATTATGTTTAAGAAGTAAGGAGAAAGGAAGGTTCTAAATGAAACTAAAAGAAATGTTAGTGGGGCTAGAAGGTCTAAAAGTAAAAGGGAACTTAGAGATAGAAATCAAAGAAATAGAAAGCAATTCGAAAGAAATAAAGAGTGGAGATTTATTTATTGCAATAAAGGGATTTGATGTAGATGGGCATCAATTTATAGGAAAAGCGATTGAAAATGGAGCCATAGCCGTTATGATTGAAGAAGGATGTGACATGAAATCATTAGCAATACCAGAGGGAATTACAATCGTTATGGCAAAAAATACAAGAGAAGCTTTGGCTATTTGTTCTGCTAATTTTTATGGAAATCCATCCAGAAAATTCAAATTAATAGGGGTAACAGGAACAAAGGGAAAAACAACCACTACTTTTATGATCAAGGAAATCTTAGAAAAAGCAGGGAAAAAAGTAGGGTTGATAGGAACCATTGCCACTTATCGAAATGGAAAAAAGATAAAAGATAGTGATCGAACAACACCAGAAAGCTTAGAATTACAAAGAGAATTTGCGGACATGGTGAAAGAGGAAGTAGAAGCCGTTGTAATGGAAGTATCTTCACAAAGTTTAAAATTGCATAGAGTAGATGGTTGCGAATTTGATATGGTGGTATTTACTAATTTTTCAGAAGATCATATTAGTGAAAAAGAACATCCAGATATGCAGGACTATTTCCAATCAAAATTAAAATTATTTAAAATGTGTAAAACTGGATTTACCAATGCAGATGATTTATATGGTGCCAAAATACCAGCATTATTTCCAGATCATAATATTATTACTTATGGAATTGATAATTTTGCAAATGTATTAGCAAAAGATATTACAATTACGAATTCTTATGTGGATTTTAAAGTAAAAATTATCGATCGAAATGAAAGAGTAAAAACTGGTATACCAGGTAGATTTAGTGTATATAATTCATTAGCTGCTATTTGTGTAGCACAGAAATTTGGAATTACACCAGAGATTGTAAAAGAGGCGCTAGAAGAAGTAAGAGTGCCAGGAAGATCAGAATTGATTAAAAATAAAAAAGAATTACCAATTATGATTGATTATGCACACTCTCCAGAAAGTTTGCAAAATATATTACAAGCAGTTAAAAGTTATACCAGAGGAAGAGTTATCTCTGTATTTGGATGTGGAGGGGATAGAGATCCTGGAAAAAGACCTATTATGGGAGAAATATCTGGAAAAATTGCAGACTTTACTTTTATTACATCAGACAATCCAAGAACAGAAGATCCGCAAAAAATTGTAGATCAAATAGAAGAAGGAATGAAAAAAACAAAAGGAAAATATAAAGCAGTTGTTGATCGAACAGAAGCCATAAAGGAAGCCATTCAAATGGCAAACAAAAAAGACATCATAGTACTTGCTGGAAAAGGACATGAACCATACCAAGAAATAAATGGAGAAAAACATCCTTATGATGAAAGAATTATTGTAAATGAAATTATAAACGAAGCAACAGAAAATAAAAAATAAAAAATTACGATCAGAAAAAGAAAGGTTTGGTAAAATGAGAGTAGAAACAAGTATGTTAGTAATAGCTTTTTTTACAGCTATTATCTTAGGCTTTATTATTATACCAATATTAAAGAAATTAAAAGTAGGACAAATAGAAAGAGATGATGGACCACAATCTCATTTGAAGAAGCAAGGAACCCCAACAATGGGGGGAATCATTATGATTATTACGATGATTTTAGTAGTAACAGGAGAATACATTTTTTTAAGTATACAAGGACAAAATGAAATGGCAAATCACTTGATACCCATATTAATATTAACAATAGGTTTTGGAATCATAGGATTTGTGGACGATTTTAAAAAATTAGTATTAAAAAATACAAAAGGATTAAAACCCAGCTATAAAATGTTAGGATTATTGCTTATATCTGTCATCTATGTAATATATTTATCACAGGGATTGCATATTGGAACAGATACCTATATTCCTATTTTAAAAAGCTACATTACAATACCAATTTATCTTTATATTCCTTTTGCGATAATCGTAATTTTAGGAACCACCAATGCCATTAATTTAACAGATGGAATTGATGGACTTTCTTCTAGTATATCAGCTATTATTATTACCTGTCTAACAGTCATTGGGATTACCACAGGGATCAAAGAAATATCTATATTTGGAAGTATTGTAATAGGGGCAACTTTAGGATTTTTAATGTTTAATTTACATCCTGCAAAAGTATTTATGGGAGACACAGGATCTTTACTTTTAGGTGGTGTGGTTTCAGCCATTGCATTATATTTAAAAATGCCATTATTGTTGATAGTGATCGCTTTTATTCCTGTATTAGAAACCATTTCTGTTATGATACAAGTAGCATATTTTAAAAAAACAGGAAAAAGATTCTTTAAAATGGCACCATTACACCATCATTTTGAGTTAAAAGGTTGGAAAGAAAGTAAAGTAGTCATTATATTCAGTTTGGTTACTTTGATTTTATGTATCATCGGATTAAAAATGATTTAATGATAAGAAAATTTAATGTTTATTCGAAAGAAAGGAAAGAAAAAAGAATGCCTAAAAAAAGGAAAGAAAAAAGTTTTTCAAGCTTTTTAAATAGTCCAATGGATTTTACATTATTAATAACTATATTATTATTACTTTCGATTGGATTAGTTATGGTATTATCAGCAAGTTCTCCTTCTGCTTTGGCAGAAAGTGGAGACAGTTATTCCTATTTTTCAAAACAACTATTGTTTGGCATTTTAGGAATTGCTGCCATGCTATTTATTTCGAAAATTGATTATCGCTTTTATCAAAAATTTTATAAACATGCTTGGTGGATAGCACTTATTTCATTAGCACTTGTATTATTAATAGGAAGAGAAGTAAATGGAGCCAAAAGATGGATTTTTGTGACCAAAACACTATCGATTCAACCATCCGAAATAGTAAAACTATTAATGATTATTTTTTATGCAGGAATTTTAATGAAAAATAGGGATCAATTAAATTTATATGGAAAAGGATTTTTTAAACATATTGTATTATTAGCACCCATTATAGGATTATTATTATTAGAACCACATTTTAGTGCTTCCATTGTTATTATTGGGATATGTGCAATCATGATGATAATAGCTGGTTGTAAATTTTCTCACTTTGTAGCCACAGGAGGAATACTAGGAGTACCAGCCATAGTAGGACTAATTCTTTTAGAACCATATCGATTAGTAAGAGTTATTACCTTCTTAGATCCATGGAAAGATGCCACAGGAGATGGATGGCAAGTCATTCAAAGTCTATATGCCATAGGATCTCGGAGGACTATTTGGAGTAGGATTAGGAGATAGTAAACAAAAATTCTTATACATACCAGAGCCACATAACGACTTTATTTTCTCAATATTAGGAGAAGAAGTAGGATTTATAGGATGTACCATTGTATTAATATTATTTGCTATTTTTATATGGAGAGGTGTTCTCATTGCTATGCGAGCACCAGATATGTTTGGTAGTCTAGTAGCAGTTGGAATTACAGCATTAGTAGCCATTCAAGTCATTATCAATGTAGCAGTAGTAACATCCTCCATGCCAGTAACAGGAATGCCATTACCATTTTTTAGTTATCGGAGGAACCGCATTATTTATCCTATTATGTGAAATGGGAGTTCTACTTAATATATCAAGAGCAAGTAACAAAAGCTAGTGATTTGAGGGACGTTCCTTAAAATCACCATTTTAGGGATTAAAGGGACACTCTTTAAATTGTTTAATTAATGAGGAGAGATGAAGGTGAAAGTAGTCATTGCAGCAGCAGGAACAGCTGGACATATCAACCCAGGAATTGCAATTGCCAATAAGATAAAACAAGAAGAGAAAAATTCGGAAATTATATTTATTGGAACAACAAGAGGACTAGAAAATGATTTAGTACCAAGAGCAGGTTATCAATTAAAAACAATAGAAGCTTATGGACTAAGCAAAAAGATTTCTCTTGACAATGTGAAGAAAATACTTAAAACATTAAAAGGTTATGGAGAAGCGAAGAAAATCTTACAGAAATTCAAGCCAGATATTGTGATTGGGACAGGTGGATATATATGTGGCGCTACCATTTTGGCAGCTCATAATTTAAAGATTCCAACTATGCTACATGAAAGTAATGCTTTTCCAGGAAGAGCCATAAAAATGTTAGCTAAAAAGACAGATACCATATTAGTTTCTTTTCAAGATGCAATGGAAAGAATTGCACAAGCTAAAAATATAGTGTATACAGGGACACCAGTAAAAATAAAAAAACAAGAATATGGCATCAATGAAAAAAACAAAATTTTACAAACCATAGGATTAAAAGAAATAAAACCAATTGTTCTAATATCAGGAGGAAGCCAAGGGGCACAAAAAATTAATGAAGCGGTATTAGAAATAATTATGAAAAAAAGAAACAAAAATTATCAAATTATTTGGGCAACTGGTCCCAAGCAATTCGATAAAGTAAAAGAAAAGTTAGAAGATAGTCACATTTTTATTAACAATATGGAAAATACCAAGATCATGCCATATATTTACAATATGGAAGAGATTATGAACATAGCAGATATAGCAATTGGAAGAGCAGGGGCAATGACAGTAACAGAAATTGCGAATTTAGGAAAACCTTCTATTTTAATACCACTTCCTAATGTTAGTCATGATCATCAATTATATAATGCAAAAGTTTTGGAAAAAATAGAAGCAACTAAAATTATTTTAAATGAAGAATTAACAGGAGAAAATTTAAATAAAGAAATTGAAGAAATTGTATTAGATCAGAATAAAATGAAAAAAATGGGACAAAATGCACAAAAAGTTTCGGTTGACAAAGTAGAGGAAAAAATTTATCAAGAAGTGAAAAAATTAGTAAAATAAAAGTTTAAATAGAAAAGAGATATAGAAAATGCTTAAAAACATACAATTTAATAAAATTATATTAACCTTATTTTTAATTGGTATCATTATTATTAGTGGGCTTGGGATTTTTTTCCTAAACTCACTTCATGTATTAAATGAACAAATACAATTAGGACAAGCTATAAATATACAAGAATGGCAAGATAAAACAATTTTGGGACTAGGAATATCTGGTATTATATTTGCTTTTGTAGGAATCGCAACAGCTATATTTTTATCGAAATTTATTATTTATCCAATTAACAAATTAATTGAAAGTGCTGAAAAAATTGCAGAAGAAGATAAGACAGGAAAAAAATTAGGAAAAGGAAAAGCACAGGATTTAGAGAATGTATTAGGAATTATGACCACAGAATTAAAAGAAAAATTAAGTGAAGTATCAACACAAAAAAATCAGATTGAGACGATTTTGCTTCATATGACAGATGGAATCATTGCTTTTAATATGGAAGGAGAAATTATCTTAATTAACCCAGCAGCTAAAAAATCATTAAGTATTAGACCAGAAGATATTACTTTTGAAGATATCTTCAAGAAATTTAAATTAGATATTAATATGGAAAAAGTAATTTATTTAGAAAATTGGACTTCAACAGAACAAAGAATTCAAGTAGAAGATAAATTTATGAATGTATTTTTTGCACCATTTAAAAATGAAACAGATCGACCTGATGGAGTAATAGCTGTGATACAAGATATCACTGAACATGTTAAATTGGATGCGATCCAAAAGGAATTTGTTGCAGATGTATCACATGAGTTGAAAACGCCAATTACTTCCATTATGGGATATGCAGATACTTTATTAGAAGGAGAATATGACCGAGAGACACAAGCAAAATTTTTAAATGTAATTGCCACAGAGGCAAGAAGAATGGCAAAATTAGTAACAGACTTATTAACGTTGTCACGTTATGACAACAATAATAAAATTGTACAAAAAGAAGCATTTGACTTAGGAGATTTGGTAAAAAAATGCCAAGATAAGTTAGCCATTGAAATTAAGAAAAAGAATCATAAAGTGAATTGTTTTGTAACTGCCGATGTGCCACCTGTATATGCAGACAAATATGATGTTGAGAGAGTAGTTCTAAATATTTTAACCAATAGTATTAAATATACAAAAGATGGTGGAGAAATTAAAATATATGTAGGTTTTGTTTACAATGATGCCTATATTAAAGTTTTTGATAATGGAATTGGAATACCAGAAGAAGACTTAAATCGAATATTTGAAAGATTTTATCGTGTGGACAAAGCCCGTACTAGAGAAATGGGAGGAACAGGACTTCGGACTTTCCATTGCAAAAGAAATTTTAGATAAAAATGGTGGAAGTATCGATATTAAGAGTGTGGTTGGAGAAGGAACAGAAGTGGTGATTCGAATTCCAACCAAACAATAAAGTAGATAGAAAATAAGAGGGAAAAATCGTTTTCATTAGCACCTCTTATTTTTTTGATAGAAATATTTTAAAATTAATAAAATATCTGTTTTTTCATTGATAAGTTAGAAAATTTGATGTATAATAGGAAAAGACAAAAGTCAAGGAAAAAAATTGCCCAAACGGACCATTTTCAATGGCACCAAATGGAAAAAAGGAGCGAGGAAATTGAGTGAAAAAACAAAGGATATATTAGAATGGATTTATTGCATTGTGATTGCATTAGTACTAGCCGTATTGTTTCGTTACTTTATAGGGACACCAACGATTGTACAGCAAGTATCTATGTATCCCACTTTAGTACAAGATGAAAGATTATGGTTAAATCGTTGGGGAAGAACCACAAAAACATTACCAAAAAGGGGAGAAATTATTACTTTTGAAGAACCTGCTAAAATAACTTACTTAGACACAGAACTAGATCAAACAAATCCAGTCGCTAAATATAATGAAAAAAATGCATGGCAGTGGTTTGTAAGTGATTTTCTGGAAATTGGGAAAAGGAGTTATATCAAAAGAGTGATTGCTTTACCAGGAGAACAGGTAGAAATAAAAGAGGGGAAAGTCTATATCAATGGAGAAATTTTAGAAGAACCTTATTTGCAACCAGGAATTGTGACAGATGTAAGAAAAGGAGAAAATTTTGACAATTTTATCGTTCCTGAAAATTATGTATTTGCCATGGGAGATAATAGAAGTCATAGTACAGATTGTAGAGCTTTTGGATGTGTTCCTCTAGAAGAAATAGAAAGTACAGTAGCCATCCGAATATGGCCACTAAATAAGTGGGGAAAAGTAGAATAAAAATACACACAGAAATAAGAGGGAAAAGGATGTTTGAAACAATAATTGGAAATGAGGCAATCAAAGAAAAATTAGCAAAATCAATTGAAAATGGAACTACATCACACAGCTATTTATTTTTGGGAATAGCTGGAATTGGGAAAAAAATGTTAGCAAAAGAATTGGCAAAAGAATTATTATGTTTAAAACAAGAAAAAGATAACACATGCAAATCATGTATAGAATTTATGAGTAATAATCATCCTGACTTCATGTGCATAGAGCCAGATGGAAATAGTATAAAAATTGAGCAAATTCGTTTTTTACAAAAAAAAATACTAGAAAAACCAATTCTATCAGACCGTAAAGTATATCTTATAGAAGATGCCGATACGATGACAACAGAAGCACAGAATTGTTTATTAAAAACATTAGAAGAACCACCAGAATTTGCAAGTATTATTTTAATAGGGACGCAAGAAAATGCTTTTTTAACAACTATAAAATCTAGATGTATGATCCTTCCTTTTCAACCAATTAAGGAGGAGAAGATAAGACAATATTTAGAAGCAAATTATGGAATTACCAATATAACATCCAATCAATTAGCTTTATTTCAAGGAAGCATTGGAAAAGCAATTGAATTGAAAGAAAAACAAGAAGAATATAACAAGATAGAATTTATGATACAGAATTTTAAGCAAAAAGATTTAATTGAAATGTTACAATTAGCAGAACCATTGTATAAAGCAAAAGAGGAAATTGGTCCAATATTAGATTATATGAACATTGTATTATTAGAAAAAGCGAAAGAAGAAAGCTTATACACAGATTGTATAAAAATTGTGGAAAATACAAAAAGAAAGCTGAAACAAAATGCAAATTATGATATGTGTATAGATGACCTAATATTTAATATATGGGAGGAAGTTAATTGAAAAATATAATAGGAGTAAGATTTAAGAAATTAGGAAAGATATATTTCTTTAATCCAAAAGGTTTAAGAATTAGAAAAGGGGATAAAGTCATTGTAGAAACAGCGCAAGGAGAAGAATATGGAGAAGTTATGATTTCCAATCGATGGGTGGAAGATGATAAAATTATAACCCCTTTAAAAAAAGTTGTTAGAATTGCTAATTATAAAGATCACAGACATTATGAAGAGTGTAGAAAAAAAGAAAAAGAAGCTTTTTCTGTTTGTTTAAAGAAAATAAAAGAACATAAATTAGACATGACTTTAACAGATGTTGAATATAAATTTGATAATAGTAAAATTTTATTTTATTTTACCGCAGATGGAAGAATTGATTTTAGAGAATTAGTAAAAGATTTAGCAGCAATTTACAAAATGCGTATTGAATTAAGACAAATTGGTGTAAGAGATGAAGTAAAAAGAATAGGTGGAAATGGGATTTGTGGAAGAGAACTATGCTGTTGTTCTTTCTTAAGTGATTTTGAAACAGTATCAATTAAAATGGCAAAAGAGCAAAATATGTCATTAAATCCATCTAAAATATCAGGAAACTGTGGAAGATTGATGTGTTGTTTAAAATATGAAAATGATGTCTATGAAGAAAAACTAAGTCGACTTCCTAACATTGGAGCCATCGTAAAAACAGAAGATGGAGAAGGAGAAGTAGAATCCATCGAAACCTTAAAAGAACGAGTAAGAGTCAAAATAAAGGACACAGAAGGAGAAGGATATCTCTACAAAAGATATGATGCTAAAGACATAAAGATTATTAAAGACGTAGTAGTTGAAAAAATAGATCAAGAAGAAATAGAACATAAAAAAGAATTAGAAGAATTGGAAAAACAAGATTAATAGATGGGGATTAGAGGGACGTTCCTTAAAATCACCATTGGTAAGGAGATTGGATTCCTTATTATGTGGTAGGAGGTGAAAAAAATGGCATATAAAATTACAGATAAATGTATTTCTTGTGGTGCATGTGCAGCTGAATGTCCAGTTGGATGTATTTCACAAGGAGATGAAAGATTTGTAATCGATCAATCAGCATGTATTGGTTGTGGTACTTGTGCAGGTGTTTGTCCAGTGGAAGCACCAGTTGAAACGAACGAATAATAAAAATAGTTAGAGGTTTAAAAGGAGATTAGCGAGAGTAGTCTCCTTATCATTTTATGATTTTTTTATAAGAAATTAAAAAAGAATTGATAGAAATAAAATTAGTTTTTAAAGGCATCAATAAAAAAAGACAACCCCCAAACTTCTTTAAGAATGGGGGCAATAGAGATGACTGATATAAATATCAGCATTAAGAAGTGAAGTTATGGTTAATCATGAGAATAGGTTGGATGAAGCTCCAATTCTTTTTGACGCTTTTTAGAAAGGATTGCCTGAAATGTATTTTCAGCACAATGAATCTTTTCAGAAGAAGCTCCTAGAAATGCCCAAAACATATTCCCAATAGAGGCAGATGCTTGCATGAGTCTGATATATTTTTCTTCTGAATAAAACAGTTCTCTAATCAAACATCCTATCCTTGCGGGACAATTGGTACAATACTCTTGTTGAATACAAATGCTTGATAAATCCATAAGAACACTCCTTTATTAAGATATTATACATTAATTATAACATAAATTCACATAAAGCACAAAAAAGAAAAGAAGAGATGATTTTATAAAAGAAGGGAAAGGAAAACTTTTATTGAAATAAGAATAAAGTAAAAGAGAAAGGAAAGAGTCAAAATTTTAAAATTTTCTTGCTTTCTAGTACAAATTGATATATAACAAAGAGAAAAAGAAAAAAGATAGGAGATATTGATATGTCAGAAAACTTTGAGGAGGAACAAGCCTCACAAGATGAAATAGAAAAATTACAACAAGAAGTAAGACCAGCCAATAAAAAAGTAATTGTATTTAATTTCATATTAATTGTAGTTATCTTTATAGGGTTATTTATCTATATGATTAATGTAGATGGAATGGAAAATATTAAAAATGTCTTACAACAAGTAGATTATAAGTGGGTTGCATTGGGATTGTTATGTTTAGCGATTCATTGGATTTGTGAAGCAGTTAATCTACATATACCAATACGAAAGATGTATTCAGAGCAGACATTTAAAAATTCTTTTAAAGTATCAATGTTAGGATTATTATTTAATAATATAACACCATTTTCAACTGGTGGGCAACCAATGCAAGCATATGAATTAACCAAAACAGGAAAACGCGTGAGTGACTCGTTATCGGCTATGGCTATGAAATTTATTATAACACAAACAGCATTAGTAGTATCAACAATCATAGTAGTATTGTTTGAGTTTTCATTTTTTGCAAACTTAATGCAAGATTATATATGGATAGCTATTTTAGGATTTGCAATTAACATTGTGGCCATTGTAGTCGTCATTTTAGCAGGTATGAAAAAGAAAATGATAACATTTTTTACGACACCAATTATTAAAATATTAGGAAAGATACATATTTTTAAAAATCCAGAAGCAACCATTGAAAAATTAGAAAAAAGTATTGATCATTTCAGAGAACAATTTCTATTTATGAAATCAGAAAAAAAGATGGTAATTAAAATGTTTCTGACAGCGGTTATTCAAAGCTTTGCTTACTATTCTATCACCTATATGGTATATAGAGCTTTTGGAAATGAAGGAATTAGCTTTTGGCAAATTATACCAACACAAGCATTTTTATTATTAATTATGACTTTTATACCAACACCAGGTTCAGGGCTAGGGGCAGAAGGAGGATTTTTCCTATTATTTAATTCTATTTTTCAAGAAGGAACCATTAATATGTCGATCTTATTTTGGAGAATGTATACCTTTTATTTACCAATTATAGTAGGAGCTTTCTTTTTAATTCCTATTAGAAAAAGAAAAATAGATCGGAAAGATAAAGATTCAGAAGGAGAAAGAAGAAAGATAAAATGAGAACACTTATTATTACAGGGGGAGAAACCAGTCAACAAATTTTAATAGATCATACTAAGCAATTTGTTGGACAAAATATAATTGCTGTTGATAAAGGATTAGAAAAACTGCATGAAATTGGGATGATTCCTAATCATATAGTAGGAGACTTTGATTCAGTTGATCCCCAAATATTAAAAATGTATCAAAAAAATCCTCAAATTATCTTTCATCAATATCATGCAGAAAAAGACAATACAGACACAGACATTGCAATTCAATTGGCCATTCAGTTAAAGAGCAGTAATATCACAATAATAGGAGCACTTGGAAAAAGAATGGATCATGCAGTTGCTAATATTCATATTCTGAAATATGCACTAGATGCAAAAATACCCTGTGAAATAATAGATACCTATAATCGTATTTATCTGATACAAGAGAAGCATACTCTAAATAAAAATGAAACAAAAGGAAAGTATATTTCACTAATTCCATTAACAAGTGTAGTAGAAGGTATTACATTAAAAGGCTTTAAATATCCTTTAAAGAATAAATGTCTTTCCATTGGAAATAGTTTAGGAATTAGTAATGAAATAGAAGAACAAACAGCAACTATCGAATTAAAAAAAGGTATTTTAATCGTAATAGAAAGTGGGGATTAAAGGGACGTTCCTTAAAATCCCCACATGGGGGATAGAAGGGAAATCCTTAATTGCTAAGTAAATCGTTTTGCGCATTTATTTTAAAATGTAAAATATTGTTAAAACTATTGACAAAACATAGTAATTGATATTATAATTCATATCATTAATTAATTTAGTTTTCAAATTTTTTTATAAAATCTAATTGTTTTAATCAAGAAAAGAAATCATAATTTAAATCAAAATATTCAAAAATAGAAAAGGAATAAGGAGGTAGAATGCCAAGAATTGCTAGAAAAAATTTGGTGGCATCTTATATTCACATAATCACACAGGGAATAAATAAAGAAAAAATTTTTCGAAAATCTGAGTATAAAAAAGAATACATCAAATTAATAAAACAGAATTTTCAAACCAATGATAAAGTTTATCTTTTGAGTTATTGTATTATGGACAATCATACCCATTTATTAATTTACACAGAAAATTATAAGGAAGTATCGAAAATAATGGCAAAAATCAATACCTCCTATGCCATTTTCTATAACAAGATAGAAGATAGAATAGGATATGTATTTAGAGATCGATATTATATACAACCAATAAAGGATGAAATACATCTCTATACTACAATTGTGTATATTCATAAAAATCCAGTAAAAGCTAATATGGTAAAAGAAATGGATCAGTATTTATATTCTTCTTATTTAGAGTATCTAAAAGGAGAGATTGATCAAAGATGCATTGAAATATTATTTCATACAACAGAATATAAAGAACGATTCGATTTAATACATAAAAATATTGTCGATAGAGGAGAAATTGCTGATATTGAAAAATATAAAGCAAATCCTGAAGAAATAAAAAAATGGATAGATGTATTTTGCCAAAAAGTAGGAGTAAAAAAAGAGGAAATAAAAGAAAATAATTCTTTGATTCTTCAAATAATGCAAGAATTAAAAAGTAAGTATAGTTGTAATAACAAAGAAATTACAGAAATATTGGGAATAGGGAAAAATAGAATTACAAGAATTTTAAAAAGAAAAAAGAGATTAAAGGAATGTCCCCTTAATCCCCAAAATGATGATTTCAAGGAACGTCCCTCTAATCCCCATTTGTAATTTTTTCTAAATTGATAAGTTCTTGCCATCTTGCGTCTACTTCTTTTTGGAATTCTTCAATCATCCATTCATTACCAGGTTTAAACATATGCTTAAATCTTTTTTGTGGTTTCAAAAATTCTTCAATTGGCAATTTTTTAGCTGGTTTATAGGTGATGTGATATACACCATCTACAACTTCGTATAAAGGCCAGTAACAGGTTTCAACTGCTAATTTGTTAATTTGCATTAATTGATCAGTTGGATATCCCCAACCTCTAGGACATGGTGCCATTACATTTAAAAAAGCTGGCCCCTTTGTGTAAATTGCTTTTTCTGCTTTTTCATATAAATCTTTAAAATTCATATAGCCAAGTGTTTGAGCAACATAAGGAATATGATGTCCTACCATAATTTGGGTTAAATCTTTTCTAGTTTGCATCTTTCCAGGGATTACTTTTCCAGCTGGTGATGTAGTAGTGTCGGCAAATTGTGGAGTAGCAGAAGAACGTTGAATTCCTGTATTCATATAGGCTCCATTATCATAACATACATATACCATGTCATGTCCACGTTCCATCGCTCCAGATAAGCTTTGTAAACCAATATCATAGGTTCCACCATCTCCACCAAAAGCGATGAACTTTGTTTCTCCTTCTGGCAATTTTCCTTGTTTTTTCATAGATTGATAAGCTGCTTCCGCACCTGATAAGGTAGCTCCTGCACATTCAAATGCAGTATGAATAAAAGAATCTGTCCAAGCAGTGTAAGGATAAATAAAGGTAGAAACTTCCATACAACCAGTAGCACCAGCTACTACGGCATGATCTTCTGGTTTTAAAGCTCGCATTATGTGCCTGGCAACAGGAGGAGCTCCACAACCAGCACACATTCTATGTCCAGCAGTAAAGCGAGATGGTTTGTTAGCAACAATTTCTTTTACATTATAAGCCATTATTTTGTGCCTCCTTTCTTAATCCTAAATAGCGATATGGATTTTCAATTTGATTCGTTTTTATAATTTCTAATAGATCGGTATAAACAGATTCAATATCTTCTGCTTTGGTATCTCTACCACCAATTCCATAAATATAATTAACAGCTGGTACATGAGTTTGATTCACATACATAGCAGAAGTTACATCTTCAAATAGAGCACCTCCAGCAGCATTTAAAGAATCGGCTCGATCTAAAATAGCAAGTGCTTTTACATGAGATAATGCTTTTGCTATTTCTTTACCAGGGAAAGGACGATAAACGCGGATTTTTAAAAGTCCAGCTTTAATTCCTTTTTCCCTTAAATGATCTACTACATATTTTGTTGTTCCAGCAGTTGAATTCATACAAACAATAGCAATTTCAGCATCTTGTAATTGATATTCTTCGAACAATCCATAGCTTCTTCCTGTCAATTTTTCAAAATCTTTGGAAACTTCTAAAATTACCTGTTTAGCATTTTTCATTGCTTCTGCTTGGGCTACTTTGTGCTCAAAAAGATAAGCTTGTAGATCCAAAGGACCAACAGAAATAGGCTCTTCTTTATTTAACAAATAATGTTCTGGATGATATTCCCCAACAAAATCTTTTACTTTTTGATCTTCTTCTAATTCAATATTTTCAATAGCATGAGAAGTGATAAATCCGTCTTGGCATACCATTAAAGGCAACATAACATCTTTGTGCTCTGCAATTCGATGAGCCATTAAAGTATTATCATAAGCTTCTTGATTATTTTCTGAAAAAAGCATAATCCAACCAGCATCTCTTACTCCCATTGCATCAGAATGATCACAATGAATATTTAAAGGCCCAGATACAGCTCTATTTACTAAAGATAAAACAATAGGCAAACGTAAACTAGAAGCAATATAAATCATTTCCCACATTAAAGATAATCCATTAGCAGAGGTTGCTGTCATAGCTCTTGCCCCAGCAGACTCTGCTCCAATACAAGCAGACATAGCACTATGTTCACTTTCTACTGCTACAAATTCCGTATCAACAGTTCCATTTGCTACAAATGTTGAAAAGTATTGTGGTATCTCAGTAGAAGGGGTAATAGGGAAAGCGGCTACTACATCTGGATTAATTTGTTTCATAGCAGTTGCTGCTGCTTCATTTCCACTTAGTCTTTCTCTTATACTCATTTTTACTCTCCTTCCTCTTTCATTTCAATTGCTCCAAATGGGCATACTTTAGCACATACACCACATCCTTTACAATAGTCAAAATTAAAATTTTCTCTTAATAAATCTTTATTAACTGGAATTGCATTTTCTGGACAAACAGGAAAGCAAAGACCGCATTGTTTGCATTTATCACTTAAAAACACGGGACGAATACTTCTCCAATCTCCTGTTTTAAATTCTTTTGCATTCCCAGAAGTATAAATATTTCCTCCCATAGTTAGTTTCTCCATAGGAGTCTGTTGATTGATTTCTGTCATATTTTTTTTACCTCCTTTAATGCTAATTCTAAAGCTTTCATATTTCCTTCAATCACTTCAGGTTTTTTCGCAAATTTATGTTGGAAAGAACCTTTCATGTCTTCTAATAAAGCTTCATCTGACATAATTCCGCTTACTTTTATAATGGCAGCAAGCATTGGAGTATTTGGAAAATATTTTCCCAAAGCTTCTTCTGATATTTTTCTAGCATCAATGGTATAAATATTACCTTTGTATCCTTTTAAGGTTGATTTTAAAGTATCAGCTGATTTTGTCGTATTAATAACAATAGCGCCTGTTTCTTTTAAACCTGCTGTTACATCTACACAGGTTAAAAGTGTATCATCTACTACTACTACATAATCTGGTTCATAAATATTGCTGTGAATGGTAATAGGTGTACTACTAATACGGTTATAGGCTGTGATGGGAGCACCCATTCTTTCTGGTCCATATTCTGGAAAACCTTGGATGTATTTTCCTGTATTAAAAGCAGCATCTGCTAATAATAAAGAAGCTGTTTTGGCACCCTGACCACCTCTACCATGCCATCTTATTTCAATTAAGTTATCCATGTTTGATAGCCTCCTTTTCGTTTTTTATGGATTTAGTATATGCCTAAAAAATTGTAATGTCAAGTGAAAAAAGTCGAATTGAACAAGTATTCAAAGAGGTAAAAAAATGAAAATAAAATTATGAAAACTTGTTGACACACCTTTTCGCTAATGATAGAATGAAAACATTAAAAAAGGTAAAAAATAGAAAGACAAAAGATAAGGAGGAAAAGAAAAAATGACAAAGAGAAAAAGAGTTTTTAGCAAAGGAATTACTTTGATTGCTTTAGTCATTACAATTATTATATTACTAATTTTAGCAGGGGTAGGAATTAGCACATTAACAGGAGAAGGTGGAATTTTAACAAAAGCAAAAGAAGCAGAAGAAAAGCATAAGCAAGCAGAACAAGAGGAAAGGAATAGTTTAGATAAATTATATAGTTCCATTAAAGTAGCAACTGATGATAATGCAGAAATAACAATCAGTATGAAAGATTTAAAAAGCTTTATAGCAGAGCAAATGGGGATAGAGGGAATCCATGAAAAATCTTTATTAATGACTTCAACCAATACAAGTTTAGAAGTAGAAACAATAAATTTAAGTTCTTTTAGCAATACATTCCATGAGAAATTTGCAGAATATTTTGAATATAATGAAACAACAGGAGAATTGACTTGTTTAAAAGAGGGAGAATATTTGGTCATGATGGAACTAAGTATGTGTACTTATACTTCATCTTCATCCTCATGGGTGAGTGGAGTAACTTATTGTAAAGTAAATGACATTATTCTCAATTTTATAAAAGGAACAACATCCTATAAAACAGCTGATGCAGACGATTGTAATTCCATAAGAGTTTTTCTAAAAAAAGGAGATAAACTAAGTTTTCTTAAAGAAACCTCAAATGCAAAACCTAGTAATAGAAATGTGGTTAATATAAGACTGATCAAAATGTAAAAGGAGAGATGGGAAGAATTAAATACTTTTTTATTAATTTTATAAGAATTTAATCTTAGAAAATGAATTTTGTAATAACAGGATTCATTTTTTTATTTATATTTTGTTAATAAAATTATTTTGATTTTCAGCAATAAAATCCATTTTTTGGTTAGTAGAAATGTATATGAATAAAATCACATACACCAAAACAAAATGGAAAAATAGGAAGAAATCGTAGAAAAGATTAAGAAAGATTTTAGTATAATAAAGTATTTTATAGTCTAAAAGACTTAAGAAAAAGAGGGAATGAGAATTAGATGAAATTGGTAGGGACAATATAGGAGATTGAAAGGATATTTATTTTAAAATTTGTGACATATAATTTTACGAACCACAATAATGAAGAAATGTGTAAAAAATATATTGAATAAAAGTATGATCTATGTTACAATAAAAAATGTCCAATAAGAGTGGAAATAAAGCAATAATAAAAGAAAATACTTAAAAATGTAAAGAAGGAGATTTTTATGACAACAGAAGAAAAATTTGATCAAATTTATCAAAGAATAGTAGATGAAAATGTAAACGATATGGAAGTAGTTAGAAGAGAGGCACAACTAGAAAATAGACATGAGCACATAACAATAATAGTTATTACAATAATTAACATAGTAATAAATTATGGAATTTATATATTATTTGGCAGGATTTTTGGAAAACTAACAGGAATTTTAATAGTTATATCATTTCTAATATATTTGAAAATCGAACATAGAGGTGGAAAATCAAAAATAGAGAAATATAGAAGGGAATTTAAAACAAAAGTAGTTGGAACTATGATAAAATCATTTGAAGAACAACTTGAGTTTACCCCTCAATATCGGATTATCTTCAACTGCTTTCAAAGAGGCAGAATTTGAAAAATATGATGAATATTATGCAGGAGATTTAATACAGGGGATATTAAAAAATAATTGCAAATTTGCAATGTCAGAAGTTTTGACGAAAGATAAATACACGGATAGTGATGGAAATATAACATATTTAACAATATTTGATGGATTAGTCGCAAAAGTGGAAACTCCAAAACCCTTTAGTACTTCATTATATTTAAGAAAAGACAGAAAGGACAAAAGTTTACTAAATAGAGTATTTTTAAGTAAATTACCATTTGATAAATTAAGAATACAATTAGATTCACCAGAATTTGAAAAAGTATTTGATGTATATGCTTCAGACCAGATTGTAGCAATGCAATTATTAACAGCGGATGTTATGCAAGATTTAATACAATTCTATAAGGAAATGGAAATGGATTATGAATTAACCATCAAGGAAAATTGTATGTATATTAGATTTTGGTGTGGCGAAATGTTTGAAACAGCAAAATTGAGAAAATTCTCACTAGATAGAGATACTTTATATAAATATTATGAAATGTTAGAATTTACTTTTGGCTTAACCAATAAAATGCTAAAATTATTATATGAAACTCAATATGATTAAAAAATGAGGAAGTAAAAAATGGAAATTGGAATAATAATAGTAGATATTATAATTTTGTTAGTATTAATAGTTTTTGTTCAATACAATGCTTTAGTAAAATTAAAAATGAAAGTAAAACAAGCAAAAGCTGGTATAGATGTCTATTACCAACAAAGATTTGACCTTATACCTAATTTAATGGAAACACTAAAAGGTTATATGAAACATGAGAAAGAGGTATTTGACAATATTATTAAATTGAGAACAAAATATAACAATACAAAAGACATAAATGTTAGCCAAGAATTAAATAAACAGATGAACAGAATAATAGCAGTTGCAGAAAATTATCCAGATTTGAAAGCAAGTGAGCAATTTTTGAATTTACAAAAAAATTTAGAAAAAATAGAAAGTCAATTACAGGCAGCAAGAAGAATATATAATAATAATGTTACAAACTATAATATAAAAATTAGTATAGTACCATACAATGTAATAGCAAGTATATTTAATTTTAAAAGCGAATCTTTATTTGAAATAGAAGATGAAAATGCAAGAAAAAATATAAAAGTAGAATAATAAAACATAGTAAAAAGGATAGGAGTAATGTGATCATATCCTTTTTTCTATAAATAGCAATAACCATTTAATATAATTTTTAATTTCTATAACAGATGGAAGCAAATGAAAAAAGTAAAAATTTTTACTTTACAAATTATAAATTTCTGATATAATAATAAGGAAATAAAAAAGAAGGGGGTTAATCATTATGAAAAAAGGTGCGATTATAGGAATTATAATAGGAGTACTTGTATTAGTAGCAATTGCAGGAGGGGTTGGATACTTTGTGATTAATGATTCTATGCAAAAAACAAAAATCATGAAAACATTTGCAGAAATCGAAGAATTAACAAAATCTGGAGATTTCAAAATGGAAGAATTAAATGAAAAAACAAGTAACATTGTATCTAGTGGAAAATATGCAAAAGTAGAAAAAGCTGCTAAAAATTATGCTTCTGACTTGTTTGGTAAAGCATTTGAAATTAGAGGGCTATTACAAGATGAAAAATTATCACAACTTTTAACAGCAAGTAACTATACAGCTGATGGACCAGAATTTATAGAATCTAAAAAATACCTTAGTGAAACAAAACAAAAATTAGAAACAGGAAAAACAGAATTATTAGCATATTTAGAAGAAAGTAAAATCAATTCATACATTGAAGCTGAAACAACAGATAGTTACTGCACAGAATTATACAAACAATTACTTACCGAAGATATTGAAATGTCAGATGCAGAAAAGAAACAATTTGAAACTTCAATCGATAAAGTTGTTTCTATGCTAGAAATTGAAGAAGAAGTACTAGACTTTTTAATCGAAAATAAAGGAAAATGGCAAATACAAGGAGAACAAGTTTTATTTAATTCTAACAGTCTAGTGATAAAATATAATTCATTTTTAACAAAATTAAGAATGTTATAAAAAAAATTACACATACTAAACAAAAATAAGTTTGAAAAATAAGGACAATAAAGGAATTATTTTTCAAACTTAATTTGTACTTATCAAATAAATGAGAAAAGAATGGAGGCAAAAAATGAAAGATACAACAATTACTGATAATATTATATATATAGGAGCAGATGATAAAGAAATTCGATTATTTGAATCACAATATGAAGTTCCAAATGGAATGGCCTATAATTCATATTTAATAAAAGACGAGAAAAATGTAATATTAGATACCATTGATAAAAGAGTAACAAATGTATGGTTAGAAAATTTAGAAAAAGCTTTGCAAGGGGAAAAAGTAGATTATCTAGTAGTTTCTCATTTAGAGCCAGATCATGCTTACAACATTGGATTGTTGGCAGAAAAATATCCATCTATGAAAATAATAGGAAATGCTATAACTTTCAATATGTTACCTAACTTTTTTGACATTGACTTAAGCGATCGAAAAGTAGTAGTAAAAGAAGGAGATACTTTAAACATTGGGAAGCATTCTTTACAATTTTTTATGGCACCAATGGTACATTGGCCAGAAGTTATGGTGACCTATGAACAAACAGAAAAAATATTATTTACAGCAGATGGATTTGGAAAGTTTGGAACATTAGATACAGAAGAAGACTGGGATTGTGAAGCACGTAGATATTATTTTGGAATTGTTGGAAAATATGGTGCACAGGTGCAAGCTTTGTTGAAGAAGGCAGAAGCCTTAGAGATAAAAATGATTTGTCCTCTGCATGGCCCAATTTTAAAAGAAAATTTAGATCATTACCTAGAAAAATATAAAATATGGAGTGGTTATCAAGCAGAAGATGATGGTGTTTTGATAGCTTGTGCTTCTATTTATGGAAATACGTTAAAAGTAGCACAAAAAATGAAAGAATTATTAGAAGAAAAAGGAGCAAAGAAAGTAGTTTTAACAGACTTAGTGAAAGAAGATATGGCAGAAGCAGTAGAAGATGCTTTTCGTTATGATAAAGTGATTTTGGCAGCATCCAGTTATAATGCAGGAGTATTTGTACCAATGGAACATTTCTTGTATCATTTAAAAGCAAGAAATTATCAAAATCGAAAAATTGGATTGATAGAAAATGGTTCTTGGGCTCCTTCTGCGAATAAAACGATGAAGAATATTTTACAAGAAATGAAGGATATTAATATAATAGAACCTTCTATTACGATTCAGTCAACAATGAAAATAGAAAATATAGAGCAGATGAAAAAATTAGCCGATAGTATGTTAGGAGGTGAGTAACATGAAATATAAATGTACAGTATGTGGATTTATTTATGATGATGAAAAAGAAGCAGTAAAATTTGAAGATTTACCAGATGATTGGACATGTCCTTTATGTGGTGTAAGTAAAGATTTATTTGAAAAAGTAGAAGAATAAAAAAGGAAGAATTTAATTTTCTTCCTTTTCTTTTCTCTTTTTTTCTTTTGGAATTACAATATCAGTAGGTTTTTCTTTATCAGATTTTGGTTTTGTAGCATTTAAATGATCATAGACTGGTGAGATATTTAAATCAGAAGGATTACCAGAAACAATTTCTATCTTCTTTTTTTCTCCCATAAGAATTCCTCCATTTTTTGTTTATAGTATCATAATTTATTGAAAAGTGCAAGTGTTTTAGAAAGGGAAAGAAAAAGCATAAAGAAAGAATTTTAAAAGGAAAAGGGATTGGTAAAAACTTGACTTTTAGGAAGGAAATCGATACAATAAAAAAGGAAAAATAGGACTAGTTGAAAGGAAGCGAGAATGAGAACAAAAGAAAGTAGGGAAAATATGAGAAAAGAAAAAGGAATTACCTTAATTGCATTAGTGATTACTATTATTGTATTATTAATTTTAGCAGGAGTTGGAATTAGTAATTTAATAGGAGAAGGAGGAATCTTAAATAAGGCAAAAACAGCAGGAATAACCCAAGAAGAGAAAGAGGCAAAAGAAAAATTAGAATTAGTATTACAAGATCTAACCATAAGTAAGCATACAGATCCAACTTATAATCAAAATAAATATATTGATTATGTAATTGAAAAAGAAAACATGACGATAATAGAAGATATGGTCATGGTAGATGGTTGGCTATTTGAAATTGACAGAAGTATACCAAAAATAAGTTTGAACTTAGGAAAAGGAACAGAAAATGAGACAATTGGAATCACAGCAAGTACAACGATAAATATGGATTATGTGAAAGGTAGTTTACAAGCCAATATAGCTTATAATGGAACCATCCAAGAAATTATCATAAAAGGAACAAAAATAGAAGTACCAACACCAGAAAACGGAGTTTACACAATTACTTATGAAGTAAAGGAAAATGGGACTTATACTATAGTCGTAAAAGATGAAGAAAACAATTATAAAATAGGAAAGGTAGAGGTAGCAGGAATTACAGAGGATATGAATATATATAATTCACAAGATATGGCAAAATTTCGAGATATGGTAAATAGCGGAAGAACTTTTGAAGGAAAAACAATACAGATAAAAAATGATATTGATATGAAAGATATATGTTCTATGGAATTAGGATCATGGGTACCAATTGGATATAAAGATGATGATATCACTAAAAATGTACCTTTTCAAGGAACGCTTGAAGGAAATTATAAAAAAATAAAAAATTTGTATATCTCTACAACCAATTCTTTGCAGGGATTATTTTCAATTTTGGGAAAAGAAGGAAAGATGACTCATTTAATCGTAGAAGGAAACATAGAAACAACAGGAGCTAAGTGTGCAGGAATCGTTGCTTATAATTTAGGAAGAGTAGAAAATTGTATCAATAATGTAGCTATTTTTTCAGAAAAAAATAGTCCAGGAGGCATCACAAGCTTAAATGGAGGAGTTATCTATCGTTGTATAAATAATGGAAATATACGAACGCTAAGTGAATCAGGAGGAGGAATAGCAGGTGGGAATGGAAATAGTAATGAGGTTGGAATCATAAGTGAATGCATTAATAAAGGGGAAATTCATTCAGAGGATTGGACGAATGGAGGAATTGTAGGAACTAATGGATGCTTCGGAACAGAGGGAAAAGGATATATCTGTAATTCTTATAATGTAGGAACGATAACAGGAGGAAAAGACAGAAGAGGAGGAATTGTAGGACAGGTAAAATGTAGAGGTGGTAGAAGTTATATTTACAATTGTTATAATCGAGGAGAGATAGCTGGATGCCCTGAAATTATAGGGTATGATTTTGGAGAAGGAGATAATGTACCAGATCAAGGAGAAATAGAAGCAATTCATAATTATGGAAAATTAGAAGCAACAATTACAAAGTTAAATGTGGATTCCAATGTACCAGAAGAATTAAAAAAAACAAACTTATATCGATTTGATGCCTATGTATTAAAAGATGGAATGATATCATTAGATTGGGAATAAGGTAAGTTATAGATACGCCATTTTAAAATGGATCTAAGAAAAATAATCCGAAGTAGTTTTTTACAAAAAGTAAAGAACTACTTTTTGATAACAAAGAAAAAGATTGACAGAAAAGCTATTTCATGACATAATAGACAAGAAAAAATAAAAGAAAAAGGAGACAAGATGGAAATCAACAAAATAAAATCAATCATAGAAGCAATTCTATTTGCAGTGGGGAGACCAGTAGCCAAAAAAGATTTAGTGTTAAGCTTAGAAATTGCAGAAGAAGATATCGAAAGTATTGTGGCTAATATGCAAGAAGAATATCAACAACAAGCAAGAGGAATTGAAATTATAAAAATAGAAGATAGCTACCAATTATGTTCCAAAAAAGAGTTATATGATTTTGTATACCCAATATTAGATAAAAGGAGTAAACCCAATTTATCTAATGCTGCATTAGAAACATTAGCAATTATTGCCTATAATCCTAAAATAAGTCGAGCAGAAATAGAAGCAATTCGTGGAGTATCAGCAGATGCTTGTGTATATAAACTATTAGAATATGGACTCATTGAAGAAGGTGGGAAAATTGATTTACCAGGTAAGCCTATGTCTTATCAAACAACCAGTGATTTTTTAAGAATGTTTGGTTATACATCTCTAGAAGAATTACCAGAATTGCCAAGATATAAATTAGACGAAAATAAGCAAATTGTAATCGATGAATTAATGGAACAACAAGAAACAGAAGAGATAAAGGAAAATCCTGTCCCCGAAAAAGAAGAGGCATAGAAAAAATTTAGATTTACAAGAAAAGAGGAATAAAAATGAAATTATCACAAACAGGATTAGGAACTGTAAAATTAAATAATATTGATGAAATGTATCCAGGACAAAGTATCTTATTGCAAACAGGACAATTAGTACAATATGGGGCTGGTTTATTTGGTTACAATACCATTCCATTATTAGTTAGAAGAAAAATAGAAAGTATTATTGTAGAAACCTTGAATAAATATGGATGTATTGAGGTATTATTACCAACTTTACAACCAGATACTATTTGGAAAAACTCTGGAAGATATGAACATTATATAAAAGAAGGAACCATGTTAATCACAGAATCCAATAAAGGAATTTTTTGCTTAGCTCCAACAGGTGAAGAAGCCATGGTTGAATTTGCAAGAGAAAAGTTAAAATCTTATAAAAACTTACCAGTAACCTATTATCAAATTGGAGAAAAATTTAGAAATGAAATTAGGACAAGAGGATACTTATTAAGAGGAAAAAGTTTTCCAATGCTAGATGCTTATAGTTTTGATGTCAATGAAGAAGGAATGGCAAAATCTTATGAAAATGTAAGAAAGGCGTTTATTGAAATTTTCGAAAAGATTGGTATGAAAGTAGTTCCAATTGTAGCTGATAATGGAGCAATGGGAGGAAAAAAATCAGAAGAATTCATGCTTGTTTCAGAACAAGGAGAAGATAAAATATTATACAATGAAAAAACAGGACAAGGAATTAATACAGAAATCTTAGAAAGAGAAGATTATCAAGAATATTTAAAAGAAGAATATGGAATTGAAGATATTTCCCAATTTAAAGAAATAAGAACGATGGAATTAGCTCATATTTTTCAATTAGGAACTAGATATTCTGAAATGATGAATGGAAAATTCACAAATCAAGAAGGAAAAGAAAGTTTATATTATATGGGATGCTATGGAATTGGTGTTAGTAGAACAGTAGCAGCTTTATATGAACAATGTGTGATCCAAGACGAAAAATGGGGAGCTTGTGGATTCTCTTTACCAGAAAGTATTGCTCCTTATACCATTCAAATTATTCCCAAAATGGATGATGAAGAAAAAGTAAGACAAGGAAAAGACCTATATAAGAAATTACAGCAAGAGGGAATAGGGGTTATTTTAGATGATAGAGAAAATTTGAGCATTGGAAGCAAAATGAGAGATTGTAAGATATTAGGAACACCCTATATGTTAATTTTAGGAGATAAAACAACAGAGAATCAATTTGAAATAGAACAGATAAAAACAGGAGAAAAAACAATAACAACAATAGAAAAAATAATAGAAAAATTTAAATAGTGTGAAATGATATGCAATGGGGACGTTTCTTTTTTCACATTTGGTGAAATACTAAAAAATAGTAGTATTTTCTTCTAAATGTGAAAAAAGAAACGTCCCCATTGCACATCTAAGAAATGTTTGGTAAGTTCACACAAAAAACACAAAGAAAATATCAATTGATAACAATAAAAGAATACAATCAAGCATATACTAAGAAAAGAGGTGTATATGCCAATGAAATCAAAAAAGAAAAAGGAAAATCAGTTAATAAAAATAGAAAATTTTATAGATTTTAATCAAACCATAAAACCAGAAGAAGAAACTTTTCAAAAATTAATGTTTATTTATGCAATGGCAATTAAGCAATTAAAAACCAAGTTAGAAATCTTAAAAGATGAATTTGAAATATTTTATAATTATGACTTAATAGATCATTTAAATACAAGAATCAAAGAACCAAAGAGTATTTTAACAAAAATGAAAAAAAGAGGAATTCCCCTCACCTATCAAGAGATGATTGAAAATATTAATGATATTGCAGGAATTAGGATAGTATGCCCTTTAAAAAAAGATATATTTTCCATCAAAGATTTAATTCAAAATATGATAGACGTTAATATTTTGAAGGAAAAAGATTATATTACATATCCTAAAAAAAGTGGTTATTCGAGTTATCACCTGATTGTAGAAGTTCCCGTTAATTTATCCAAACAAAATATTTATGTAAAAGTAGAAATTCAAATTCGAACCATTGCCATGGATTTTTGGTCTACTTTAGAACATAAAGTAAAATACAAACCAGAAGAAAAAATTGGTAAACAAGAATCAAAAGAATGGGTGAATTGTGCCAAAATGATTAACAAATTAGACAATAAAATGATGCTTTTGAATTAGTCTCTATGCGTAGATATTAAGGAATGAAAACTTAATATCTTTTTTGAATTGAAAAAATTAGGAAACAAAGAAGGATTTATGTAAAATGCGTCGAATAATATAACTATGTAGATTTATTTAGAAAAATTTGAAAGAAAGTGAGGGAAAAATGCAACGTTATAGTGATGAGATAATAGATGAAGTAAGACAAACAAACGATATTGTAGATATCATATCACAATATGTGCATTTAAAAAGAAGTGGCAGAAATTTTTTTGGATTATGCCCATTTCATAATGAAAAATCTCCCTCTTTTTCAGTATCACCAGACAAGCAAATATTTCATTGTTTTGGTTGCGGCGTGGGTGGTAATGTGTTTACTTTTCTAACAAAAATAGAAGGGATTAATTTTGTAGAAGCAATTCAAACTTTAGCAGAAAGATCCAATATACAGTTACCAACCTTAGAAAACAATCGAGATACGATAAAAGAACAATTGAAAGCAAAAGTTTATAAAGTAAATGAATTTGCAGCTAATTATTATCATCAAAATCTATATCAACCAGGATCAAAAATTGCACAAGAATATATAAAGAAGAGAAAATTAACAAACGAAACTTTACAATCATTCCAAATTGGATTTTCAGGGAAATTTGATGAATTATATCAAGAATTAAAGAAGCAAAAATTTGAAGAAGCAGAAATTTTAGAATCAGGATTAGTCAATAAAAATGAGAGAGGGCAATATATAGATCGATATCGAAACAGACTCATGTTTCCAATTTGTGATGCGCGAGGAAGAGTAATTGCTTTTGGGGGAAGAGTTTTGGATGACTCCAAACCAAAATATATCAATTCTCCTGAAAACATAGTATATAGCAAAGGGAGAAATTTATTTGGGTTAAATGTTGCGAAAAAAGGAGATATCAAACAGATTCTAATTGTAGAAGGATATATGGATGTTATTTCTTTGCATCAAAGAGGCATTACCAATGTAGTAGCGCCATTAGGAACCGCACTAACCCAGCAACAAGGATGGTTGTTAAGAAAAAGTGCAGAAAAAATTATTTTAAGTTTTGATTCTGATGAAGCAGGATTAATGGCAAAAATGAGAGCTTTGGATATTTTGCAAGATATGGGATGTGACATTCGAATTTTGCAAATGGAAGGAGCAAAAGATCCAGATGAATATATCATTAAATATGGAAATGCTAGATTTCATAATTTAATTGAAAAAGCACTTTCTGTGATCGAATTTAAAGTAAAAGTATTGAAGCAAAATCTAAATATAGAGGTAGTGAATGACAAAATTAAGTTTCTAAACGAGATTGCAAAACTGATTGCGAAGGTAGACAATACGATGGAAAGAGAAGTCTATATTGAAAAAATTGCAAAAGAGTATGACATATCCAAAGAAGCAATTTATGCAGAAGTGAACAAATTAATGTATGCTGGTAAAAAAAGTGAAAAAATATTAGATAAAGCAAAACCAGTCATAAATCATAAGAAAATAGAAGAAAAACAAATTTCACAAGTCATTAAGAAAAGAGAAAATACAGTAATCTCTATCTTACTAACAGGAGATTCTAATATTTTCCAAATTGTGAAACAAAATATTCAAATAGGAGACTTTAAAGATTCTATTAATCAAAAAATCATACAAAAATTGTATGAAGAATTTGAAAAAGGAAATAGTAATATAAATAGCATTATTGATATGTTGGAAGAAGAAGAGCAAAGCCATATTACTGAAATTATGGCAGATGATTATGAAATCAAAGATGTAGAAAAAGCAATTGATGATATTATGCAAGGATATGAAAAAGACAAGCTAAATGCTCGTAAATTTGAAATATTAGAATTATTAGAAAAAGAGCTAGAAGGAGAAGAGAAAAAGCAATTAGAAAAAGAATTAAGTGATCTAATTATACGATTAGCAAGAATGAAATAAAAGACTTTTAATTGGGAAAGATTTTTAGAGAGGGGAAGGAATAGAAGATGGCAGAAAAGAAAAAGGAAGAATTAGAAAAAAAGGATTTAAAAATAAAGAAAAAAGAAAAGATAGAAGAAGCAAGAAAAATAGCACAGAAAAAAGCAGAAGATAAAAAAGAGATAGAAAAAGAGGAAAAAGAAAACGAGACGAATCATAAAGTAAAAGAGGAAAAAGTAAATAGCATTTTAAAGAAAGCAAAAGAAAAAGGTCAAATAACTTATGGGGATTTAGCATCTGAATTAGATGATGTGAATCCTGATCAAATAGACCAAGTTTTCGATGCTTTTGAAGAACTAGGAGTTGATTTGTTAGCAGACGAACTAGAAGAAGAGCCAGATATTGAAGATTTAAAAGAAGTGGAAGAATTAAAACTAGATGAAATAACAGAAACTAGTTATGAGGGAATTAATGTAGATGATCCAGTTAGAATGTATTTAAGAGAAATTGGAAGAATACAACTTTTAACCTTTGAACAAGAACTAGAACTAGCGAAGAAAATTTTAGAAGGAGACGAAGAAGCAAAACAACAATTAGCAGAATCTAATTTAAGATTAGTAGTAAGTATTGCCAAAAAATATGTTGGTAGAGGGATGTTATTTTTAGACTTAATCCAAGAGGGAAATATGGGGTTAATCAAAGCTGTTGAGAAATTTGATTATACAAAAGGATTCAAATTTAGTACTTATGCAACTTGGTGGATTAGACAAGCAATTACAAGAGCCATTGCTGATCAAGCAAGAACCATAAGAATTCCAGTGCATATGGTGGAAACCATTAATAAACTAATCAGAACATCTAGACATTTATTACAACAAATGGGAAGAGAACCAACCCCAGATGAAATTGCAGCAGAAATGGAAATACCAGTAGAAAAAGTAATGGAAATTCAAAAAATAGCACAAGATCCAGTTTCTTTGGAAACACCAATTGGAGAGGAAGATGATAGCCATTTAGGAGATTTCATACAAGATGATGATAGTCCAGCTCCACATGATTCAGCAGCTTATACATTATTAAAAGAACAACTAGAGGATGTTATGAATACATTAACCCCTCGAGAAGCAAAAGTTTTAAAATTAAGATTTGGTTTAGAAGATGGAAAAGCTAGAACATTAGAAGAAGTAGGGCGTGAATTTGAGGTAACACGTGAAAGAATTCGACAAATTGAAGCAAAAGCTTTGCGAAAATTAAGACATCCTAGTAGAAGTAAAAAATTGCGTGATTATATGGGATAAGATATCAAAAAAGAATATCTCAGGAGCAAAGGAAGGAAAAAATGGAGCAAATTATTGATTTTATAACCAATATTACAACCGTACAGATAATAGACATAGCAATTGCAATAGGAATAATTCTATTTTTAAGAATTTTTAGTGGAACAATCTCATATATCATTATTAGAATGTTTAAGATAAAAGAGAAAAAAGCAAAAAATATAAAAGAGAGTGCATTTTATCATCCTTTAAAAGTATTTTTTATCCTATTGGGATTTTATTTAGCCATTGTATTTTTAAAGGTACCACTAAAAATAGAACCAGAAATGATGATAATAGCAGATCGAGCTTTTATTATTATTAGTACCATGGCATTTGCAAAAGGACTGGCTACAAGTTTTACTCCCAAATCTTCTTTGTATAAAAAGATAAAGGAAAAAACAAGTAAAGAAATAGAAGATTCTATGTTCGACTTTGTTTTAAAAATCATTCGAATTGTTATTTATTTAATTGCAGCATTTATTATCATAACAGTATTTGGCATAAATTTGAATGGACTAGTAGCAGGATTAGGAATTGGAGGAGTTATTTTCACTTTGGCTGCACAAGACACAGCTAAGAATTTATTTGCGGGAGTTGTAGTTTTCTTAGATAAGCCTTTTGTAGTAGGAGATTGGATAGAGGTAGATAAGTTTGAAGGAACAGTGGAAGACATTACTTTTCGAAGTACAAGAGTAAGAACTTTTGAAAATTCAGTGGTAAATATACCAAATGCTATTATTTCTAATGCTTCTATCATTAATTGGAGCAAAATGGAGAAAAGAAGATACCGTACCAATTTGTGTATTGCCTTAAACACTCCATTAGACAAATTAGAAAATTTTAAAACAAAGGTAAAAGACATGTTACAAGAAAGAGAAGCAATTTATGATGACTCCATTATTGTAAAATTTGATAACATTACAGAAAATGGTTTAAATGTCTTAATATGCAGTTATACCGATTCAGTTGATTATAGTAGTTATATTGCTGAAAGAGAAAACATTAACTATAAAATTATGAAAATTTTAAAAGAAGAAAACATTGAATTAGCTTATGATACAAAAACAATCTATGTAAAAAATTAAAAACTTGGGCATATAGTGTTTCTACATTATATGTCCCTAATTGATTGTTTTATTTTCACAAGAAAGACACAAAAACTTTTTATAATAAAAAAAAAGAATAAGGAGTGAAAGGAATGTCTAATCATTTAATTTTAGTAGTAGATGATGAACAAAGAATGAGAAAATTAATCAAGGATTTTTTGAAGGCAAAAGGATATAGCATTTTAGAAGCAGAAGATGGAGAAAAGGCATTAGAAATATTTGAAGAAAATAAAAATAAAATTACACTAATTTTATTAGATGTAATGATGCCTAAATTAGATGGTTGGTCTGTTCTTCGTCAAATACGACAAGAATCAAAAGTTCCTATTATTATGCTAACAGCAAGAGGAGAAGAACAAGATGAGTTATTTGGTTTTGAATTAGGTGTAGATGAATATATAGCAAAACCATTTAGTCCAAAAATACTAGTAGCAAGGGTAGAAGCAATTCTAAAAAGAACAACAAAAGACATGGAAGAAGTAAAAGATTATGCAGGAATTGAAATTAATAAAGAAGGAAGAACGGTAAAAGTAGATGGAAAAATAGTCGAACTTAGCTTAAGAGAATATGAACTTCTTCTCTATTTAATTGAAAATGAGAATATTGCTTTATCACGTGATAAAATCCTAAATAATGTATGGAATTATGATTATTATGGAGATTCTAGAACAATTGATAGTCATATCAAAAAAATAAGACATAAATTAGGGAAGAAAGGAAAATATATCAAAACAATGAGAGGAATAGGATATAAATTTGAAATGAAATAAATTTGTCAAAAGTAGAAAAAGGGGGACGAAATGGAAAAGATAAAAAATGCACTAAAATCAGTTCGAGTAAGACTTTTTGTTACCTTGTCATTTGTTATTTTACTAATTATTTTATTTTTAATATTAGTTAATAATTTTGTTTTTGGACAATTTTATATTTACAGTAAAACAAAATCTTTGAAATCAGTATATCAAGTAGTAAATAATTATTTTAGAGAGGAAGAAAATATCGATTTAGAAATTCAATTGGAAAGAATTGCTATTAATAATAATTTTGATATATTAATTAAAAATGACCAAAATGTAAATATCTATACTTCCAATAAAGATTTTTTCTCTACATTAGGACAAATGAATGAAATGACAAGTCGATTTAATAATAATTCAGGAGAAATGGTTGAAAAGGGTGAAAAATTTTCCATAAAAAAAATAAAAGATAATAAAAATGGGATTACTTATATTTTGTTGTCTGCTACTTTAGATAATGGTTATTTATTGTATATTAGGATTCCGATTACTTCCATTCAAGAAAGTGTAAAAATATCCAATAATTTTTTATATTTAATGGCAGGATTTACGATTTTAATTTCTGCAGTTATTGTATCCTATGTAGCGAGAAAATTTGGAGATCCGATTTCAGAATTAAATGATATTGCAAAAAAAATGTCTAATTTAGATTTTAGCCATAAATATAGAATCACAGATGCTGATGATGAAATTAATAATTTAGGAAAAAGTATAAATGTAATGTCAGATAAATTAGAAAAAACAATACAACAATTAAGAAGTACCAATATAGAATTAGAAAAAGACATAGAAGAGAAATCAAAAATCGATGAAATGAGAAAAAGTTTTATATCAGATGTATCCCATGAATTAAAAACGCCAATTGCCTTAATACAAGGGTATAGTGAAGGATTGTTAGAAAATGTTAATTCAGATGAAGAAAGTAGAAAATTTTATGCAGAAGTTATATTAGACGAAACCAATAAAATGGACCGACTAGTAAAACAATTATTAGAATTAATGAAATTAGAATATGGAAAAAGAGAATTTGAAGACCAGAGATTTAATCTTGTAGAATTACAAAAAGAAGTGGTACGTAAATCTCAGGTAATGTTAGAAGAAAAAGAAGTGGAAGTAAAATTTAAAACACCAACTGAAATCAATGTTTTTGCCGATGATTTTTATATTGAGCAAGTCATTAGTAATTATATGACAAATGCGATCAAACATGTAAAAGAAATCAAAGGAGAGAAATATATCCAAATAGAAAATGTAGTAAATATTGAAAAAAACAAAGTAAGAGTAAAAGTATTTAATACAGGAGAAAACATAGCAGAAGATGACATGGCGAGAATTTGGAATCGTTTTTATAAAGTAGATGAATCTAGAAACCGAGAAAACGGAGGAACAGGAATAGGACTATCCTTTGTAAAAGCAGTTATGAACAATTATGAAAATGGATATGGAGCCATTAATCATGACAATGGTGTAGAATTTTATTTAGAATTAGATTTAAGTATTTAGGTGATTAGAGGGACGCTCCTTAAAATCCCCACTTTGGGGATTCAGGGGACAGTCCTTTTTAAGAATAAAATACCTTATTGGGGAAATATAAATTTAGTATATAGATATTTTTCGAGTAAGGTATTTTTTGTGATTTATTGATAAAAATGATAGGGGATAAAAATTATGGAAACTTGTTGACACATATCTTGCTTAGTGATAGAATGAAAACATCAAAAAAGGTAAAAATAGAAAGACAAAAGATGAGGGGGAAAAAGAAAGTGAGAAAGAAAAAGCAAGCTCTAAATAGGGGATTTACTTGAGTAGAAGAAATATCAAATATTCCAATAAAAAAGCAGGAAACGAAAAATTATGACTTATTACCCGACAGTTTTTAAAAAAGAAAATAGAATTGCAAAAAAACACCATCT
>CASAUJ010000013.1 GCA_949118805.1 uncultured Clostridia bacterium
TAAAACAAAATATTCAAGGTACAAGAGAAAATTTTGAAAATGTATTAAATTTAGGGAAAAGTGCTACAATTAATATATTAAATGAAATGTTAGAAAAAGAAATAATTGAAAAGATAGGATTTTCAAAGAATATAGTATATAAGTTAAAATAATAATAAAACGAAGAGTAAAAAAATGAATGTTTGTGGAGGAAATTATGGAAAATAATAAATTGGTTGGAGGAAAATAAAATGAAAAATGTATTATTAATTCATGGGTTTAATGGAACACCCAAAATATTCCACTATTTTAAGCAAGAATTAGAAAAACAAAACTATAATGTAATCTTACCAGATTTCCCTGTAAGAGACGAGATTACTGTTGAAGAATATTTTAATGTTTTTGATAAATATCAATCATATTTTAATAAGGATTTGATTGTAGTGGCACATTCAATTGGAAATCCGATGTTTATAAAATATATTTCAAAAAATAATTTAAATATTGGACAGTATATTAGTTTAGCAGGTTTTTCAAAAGATTATTACAATGAAGGAAAAGATGTCTTAAATGAAAAAGTGAAACTAGCAATATTAACAAAAAAAGAGAAAGAGGATGCTAAAAAACTAATATTGAAAAGACATTCAATATATAGTGATAATGACCATATTGTACCTTTTAAAATATTAGAAGAATTTTGTCAAGACATTGATTCAGAAGCAATGCTAATAAAAAATATTGGACATATGGGTAAAAAAAGTAGATTAGAAGAATTACCAGAAGTAATTAAAATGATATATAATCAAGTGTAACAAAAAATAAAAAATACAAGTTTTATTTGGAAAAATACTACACAAATTCAAATTAATATGATAAAATAATTTAAGGTAAAAAATAATTGTTAAATTTTAACAAAATATATTATAAACATAATATTTTAAATTGAGTTTTTGCGCAATTCGTTTCACACAGAAGCACACAAACTCTTAAAAATCAACAAAGTTCAATAAAGGATTTTTATGATAGATTTTACCCGAAAGAGCCTGTAAGTGGCTGAAATACAAAGAAAATTAAAGGAGGAATCAATCATGTCAGGACACAGTAAATGGCATAATATACAAGCCAAGAAAGGAAAAGCAGATGCTGCAAGAGGAAAAGTATTTACTAAATTAGGAAGAGAATTATTAATAGCTGTAAAAGAAGGAGGACCAGATCCAGCAGGAAATTCTAAATTAAAAAATGTAATTGCTAAATGTAAAGCAGCTAATATGCCAAATGACACCATTAATAATGCAATCAAGAAAGCATCTAGTAGTAATGAAAATTATGAGGAAATTACATATGAAGGATATGGACCTAATGGAGTGGCTGTTATTGTAGAAGCAGCAACAGACAATAAAAATAGAACAGCAGCAGATGTTAGGCATGCTTTTGATAAATCAGGAGGAAATTTAGGAACAAGTGGATGTGTATCCTATATGTTTAATAAAAAAGGTGTGATAGTAATTGAAAAAGAAACAGCTTCAAAGGAAGAAGAAGAATTAATGATGCTTGCTATTGAAGCAGGAGCAGAAGACTTTCAGGCTTTGGAGGAAATTTATGAAATAGTAACAGATCCAAGTGATTTTTCAACGGTCCGTGAAAAATTAGAGGAAGAAGGATTAGAATTTTTAGAAGCAGAAATACAAATGGTTCCAACTACAACCGTTGCATTAGATGAAAATGGAATTGAAAAAATGGAAAGATTAATCGAAAGATTAGAAGATTTGGATGATGTAGCTAATATTTATCATAATTGGGAAGAGTAAAATTAAGATAGGAGCGAAAAAATGGAACCAAAGAAAAAGAGTAAATCAATTTTTATTATAATTATTGTGTTAATTTTTCTAATTTCAATAATGGGATTTGCATATCTCTATATAGCTACGGATTTATTTAAGAGTAATAAAGAACTGTTTTTCCAATATATCAAACAAATAGGAGAAGAAAAAGAAGGGTGGATGGAAAGTAACTTAAAAGAATATTTTAAGAAACAAAAAAATACACCTTATCAAAATGAAGGAAATTTGTCTATGAAATGGATAGATCCAAACGGACAAACTCAATCAGACAAAGAAAAGGTTATCCAGATAGCATTTCATGGACAAGTGGAAAATTCTAATAGATTGCAAAATATTAGCTTAAATTATTCCGATACAGTAAAATTTCCATTAAATTATAAAAAACTAGGAAATCTCCAAGGAATTCAAACTGATTTTATTGGCAGTAAATATGTAGTTACAAATGGAGAAAATGATATATTAGGAAAAGACGGAAAGATTTTAGAGAAAATAGAAAAGTTTTTAAATTTACTAGGGGATCAAAAAGAGATAGAATCTATACAAAATAGTTATATTAAATTATTAGAAGAAGAATTACAAGAAAGTAACTTTAAAAAAATAGAAGAAATGAATCAAAAAGCATACCAATTAACATTAGAGGGAGAAAGAATACAAGATCTTTTTGTCAAAATATTAGAAGGGTTAAAAAAGGATCAGCAAACGTTAGAGAAAATAAATGAAATTTTTAAAGTTTATGAAAATTCTATCAATCTTACAATAAGTGAAATAGATAATGTGATAAGAGAAATCAATAATAGTACAAAAATAAAAGAAGAAAAATTAGAAATTACAGTTTATCAAACAGCAGGGGAATTAAAACGACTTCTTATTAAAATGAATGAGATAGAATGGGAATTAGAGAAACAGCTGATAGAAAATGAATTAGAATATCATTTTAAATTACAATTAAAAGGGCAACAAAAAATCGAATTTACGGCAAAATTTTTAGGATTACAAGGATTGCAAAATATAACAGAAAATCATCAATTAAAATTGGATTTTGATGGGGTTCAATATGAATATTTATATCAGAACCAAATTGACTTTGTAGAATCTGTTGAAATACAAGATTTTTCGAAAGAAAATAGTATGATATTAGAGGATTATTCAAAAGAACAAGTACAAGATTTTAAAAAAGCAGTTGAAGAAAGATTGAAAACTGTAAATCAAAAACAAATGGAAGAATTAGGCGTGCAAGAAAATCCATTACAATATATAATTCCAGGAAATCTATTTAACCAAAAAAAGATAGATGAAGAGGAAGTAAATGCTTTTAATGAAAAATTTGAAAATTATCAAAGTACTAATTTACAAGGAGTTACAGTAAAAGGCTTATTGTCAACCATACAATTAAATAATGAAGGGCAACAAAATAAAGATAGAAGAATAAGAGAAATTCATTTTGATGGGGAAGAATATGAAGTAACAGATCAAAATATTTTGTTGTTGAAAAGTAATGTGGAATTAGAAACAGCTTATCGAGTTGAATTTGAGAAAGAGGAAAATACAGGAATCATCTATCGCGCTGTTATTAATAAAAAATAAGTTCTAATTCTCCAAAAAAAAGCATATATTATTTATAATATATGCTTTTTTTGATGGATTTAAAAAGTTTTATTAAGGAGGAAATAAATGAGAGAGGTAGAAGAAATACTAAGATATTTTCCTAATGCCATTTATACATTACTAAGAGCTACATTGATGCAAAATAGAAATTTAATCAATGATTTACTTGAAATAAGAATTAGAGTCGGAAGAGTCATTTTATTGAAAACAAGACAAGCTGATATTCTCATTGAATATCAAATCAGTAGTAGTGAAATTTTACAAATTATAGAAAAGTTATGTGATAATTCAATCTATGCTTATAAAAATCAAATTTGTGATGGATTCTTAACAATACAAGGAGGGCATCGTATAGGAATAACAGGAACCGCTGTTATGGAACAAGGAAAAGTTTTAAATTTAAAGTACATAACTAGTCTTAATTTTAGAATTGCAAGAGAAGTTATCAATTGCAGTAATCATCTTTTAAAAGATATCATTGATCTAGAAAATAATAGTATTTTTAATACATTAATTGTATCACCACCAGGAAAAGGAAAGACAACCATGTTAAGAGATATCATTCGAAATATTAGTAATGGAATACAAGAAATATCCTTTAAGGGAATGACTTGTGGAGTCGTGGATGAAAGAGGAGAAATTGCAGCCATGTATAAAGGAATGCCACAAAACGATATAGGAATTCGAACAGATGTCATTGAAAATATCAATAAAGCAAAAGGGATAAAAATGTTAATTCGTTCTATGGCTCCAGAGGTAATTGCTTGTGATGAAATAGGTTCCAAAGAAGATATACAAGCTATACGGAGAAGCTGTAACAGCAGGAGTAAAAGGGATTTTTACTGCACATGGAAAAACAATGGAAGATATAAAAAATAATTTATCACTAAATCATTTAATCGAAACAAAACAGATAGAAAAAATTCTTTTTTTATAAAATAGTTCTAAACTAATATAGACATGAATATAATATAGTAGATTTGGAAAAAAGAGAGGAAAGAGACAGATGCAAGTAATAAAATATGGAATGTTATTTCTTATTTTAGTAGCATGTAGTTTAATTGGAAGATATATATCTAAAAAGTATGTATTACGAGTAAAAGAATTAGAAGAAATAAAAAATGCCTTAAACATGTTTAAATCTAAAATAAAATTTACTTATGAACCAATTCCAGAAATTTTTGAAGAAATTGCTGAAAATGCTAGCAAAAATATAGGACAAGTATTTCTAACAGCCAAGAAAAAAATGCAAACAAACTCTGCTAATATAGCATGGGAAAAAGCAATAGAAGAATGTGAAAATAATTTAACCAAAGAAGACCAATATGTGTTAAAGACTTTATCAAAACTATTAGGACAAACCGATGCAGAAGGACAAATCAGTCAAATAGAAATAACCCAAAAATTTTTAGAAACTCAACTAAAAGAAGCACAAGAACAAAAAGAAAAGAATGAGAAATTATACAGTAAATTAGGAACAACAATAGGACTAGCCATTGTGATTGTTTTATGTTAAAAAAGTTTATTTAAATAGAAAAACAAAGAAAGGAATCGATAAAATGGACATTAATTTACTATTCAAAATAGCAGCAATAGGAATATTAGTTGCTGTATTACACCAAGTTTTAGTAAGAGCGGGAAGAGAAGATCAAGCCATGATGACCACATTAGCAGGATTAGTAATTGTATTAACTATGGTAATCAAAGAAATAAGTGGACTATTTGGTACAGTCAGAACCATTTTTAACTTATAAAAATATAACTGTGGCTAAAATGGGACAGATTTAATGTATCCATTTATGGCTAAAATGGGACAGGCACACTTTAGCCATGCTAGAAAAAATGGAATTGAAAAAGGGGGCTAAAGAAAAAGTGGAAATTATGAAAATAATAGGAATTTCTTTGATTGCACTAGTAATTATTATTTTAATGAAGCAATATAAACCAGAATTTGCTATTTATATTAGTTTATTAACTGGAGTACTAATTTTACTTCTAGTAATGGATGAATTGCAAGGAATTATTTCCTTATTACAAGCATTGGCTAATAAAGCTTCTCTAAATAGTACTTTTTTGGTGTTATTGATTAAAATAACGGGAATTGCTTTTTTATCAGAATTTGCTGTTAGTATTTGCAAAGATTCTGGCGAAGGGGCAATTGCTAGTAAGATTGAAATAGGAAGTAAAATTATTATTATATCAATGTCAGTTCCGATTATTTCGAGTTTATTAGAAATGATATTAAAGATATTACCGACTTAGAAAAAGGTATTGAATGGCTAAAGTGTGCCTGTCCCAAATTATCCATAAATGGATATAAGGAACCCGTCCCAATTTAGCCATAAAAGGAGTACAAATGAAAAAGGTTACGATTATTTTATGTGGTATGATGGTTCTGATTTTTACTTTTATGGTAAAGGGATATGCTAATAATGAAGAAATGATACAGGATCAGCAAGAGGAATTTGGAATACAGGATTTTTTAAAAAGTGCAAAAGAGTTTAGTGGTGAATTTTTTGAAGATATGGATATGACAGAGGTATTAAATCAGGCTATTAAAGGGCAAATAGATAATACAACAATGGGGAAAAGGATTTTAAATCTATTTGGTTCAGAAGTAATAAATAGTATCAAAGCAATAGGAAGTATTTTGGTGATTATTGTAATTCATAGTATTCTGAAATCAATTAGCGAGAGTCTAGAAAATGATGGGATTTCTCGATTGATTTATTATGCTCAATATATATTGATTATTACCATTATTTTAGCGAATTTTTCTGAGATTGTAAAAATGGTGCAAGATACAAGTACAAATTTAGTGGCTTTTATGAATATGCTAGTTCCTCTTCTCATTACTTTAATGATGTCGACAGGGAGTATTGCAACAAGTGGTGTATTAGAACCAGTTATTTTGTTTATGATTAATTTTATAGGAAATGTGATACAAGATATTATTTTACCAATTTTAATGATTTTTACAGCATTAGTAATTTTATCAAAACTTTCAGATCAGATAAAAATAGACAAATTAGCTAAATTTTTTAAGTCTGGGGTAGTATGGTTTTTGGGAGTTATTTTAACAATATTTGTAGGAATTGTTTCCTTAGAAGGAACTATGGCAAGTAGTGTGGATCGGTATTACTGCAAAAACCACCAAGGCAGTTGTTAGTTCAGCAATTCCAGTTGTAGGTAAGATTTTGGGAGACGCTGTTGATAGTGTTTTAGGATGTGGAGTAATTTTAAAAAATGCAGTAGGATTGGTTGGAGTTATCATTATCTTAGGGATTTGCATTATGCCAATTGTGAAATTAGCTACCTTGACACTTTCTTATAGATTGTTAGCCAGTGTAATACAGCCAATAGCAGATGACAAAATCATTCATTTATTAGAACAAATTGGAGATATTTTTAAAATCTTTTTGGCTATTTTAACAAGTATATCCTTTATGATTATTATTGGCACAACTTTGGTTTTGAAGATATCCAATAGTGGAATGATGTATAGATAGGAGATATACAAATGATAGAATTTATGAGTTCATGGGTAAAAGGATTGGGACTAGCTATTGTAATTGTATCTATTTTAGAAATGGTGTTACCCAATAACAAAATGAAAAAATATATTAGAATGGTAATGGGAATTTATATTTTATTTACAATTATTTCTCCTTTTATAAAACAACAGGAAATTTTTGATACCAATTATTTTGATTTAGAAAAATATACAAGTACACAAACTAGTAGTACCATAGATCAAAGTTCAATGGAAGAAAGAATAGAAGAATTATATAGGGAACAACTTGAAAAAGATATTAGCAAGAAATTGAGAACAAGAGGTTATGAAACAATAAGTTGTAAAGTAAAAGCACAGATATCAAGTAAAGAAGAAGAAACCAAAATAACAAAGATAAAAATTAAAGTACAAAAATCGCAAGAAGAGGTAGAAGAACAAGAAGATGAGATAGAAAATAAAGTAGTGACTGAAATCCAGAAAATAAAGCCGATAGAAACAAAAATAGAACAACAAAAAAAGGAGGAAGAAAAGAGTCAAAAAGAAGAAAAGGATTTGAAAATTAATAAAGCAGATAAGCAAAACATAAAAAAATTTTTAATAGAAGAGTATGGGGTGAATGAGAAATGTTTAGAGATCAATTAAAGAAATTAACAGACAATCATCAAGAAGAAGGAGAGAAGAACAATAAGAAAAAAATTGAAAATTTAGTCTTTTTTGTTGTTTTATTGATTATAACAATTGTTATTATTAATCTTATTTGGAACGGTAAAAAACAAGTAGTAAAGCAGGAGAATCATAATACAACAAAACAATTAGCAAGTGAAAATTTGAGTTTAACAAAAGAAGAATCGAATGAGAGTAACGCAGATAATTTGGCAGAACAATTAGAAGGAATTCTTTCTAAGATACAGGGGGTTGGAGCAGTAAAAGTATTCATTCATTATTCTGAAACAAGTGAAGTAATTGCCATGTATAATGAAACTACCAAAAGTAGTAATACAGAAGAAAATGATACATCAGGAGGAACTCGAAAGATTCAGGAAACAGATACACAAAAAGATATTATTTATCAAGAAAATAGTGGGGAAAAAACGCCAATTACGCAAAAAATTATTCAACCTAAAATAGAAGGAGCAATTGTGACTGCAAAGGGGGCGAATAATGTGGAGACAAAAAGTAATATTATTCAAGCAGTAGAAGCTGTGACAGGGCTTGCTACTCATAAAATACAAGTATTTGAGATGAATTAAAAAGAAAAAAGGAGAATAGAAAATGAAATTATTTAAAAAAAATCAAATTATTATTTATGTAATTGTTTTAATGTTAATGACAGCTGGTTATTTAAATTATACAACTAACACAGAAAATCAAATTTCAGTAGAAACATCTCTTGAAATGGAATCATCAGATGATATGAAATTAGCAGACATTGGAGATGCAACTTTAGTAAACAGTGATGATGTAGTTTCGGAAAATTCGAATCATGTAATAGAAGAGAAAGCTAATACAAAAGAGGTTGAGGAGATGACAGATCTTACCCAAAATATTAGTAATTCAGATACTTCTAGTGAGGAAGAAGAGAAGAAAGAAGAGACAAAAACAGTAAGTACAGCTAATACAAATGATTATTTTGTAAAATCAAAATTAGAAAGAGATACTATGTATTCACAAATGTTGGAGACTTATGAAAAAGTATTAAATAGTGCGAATTCTTTAGAAACACAAAGACAATCAGCAACACAAGAAATACAAAAAATAAATGAGACAAAAAACAGTATTATGATTTGTGAAAATTTGATTCGCACAAAAGGATTTGAAAATAATATTGTTTTTGTAAATGGAGATAGCATTAGTGTAGTTATAGGAATAGAGGAAATGAAACAAGAAGAAGTAGCGCAAGTACAAAATATTATTGCAAGAGAAATGAAAGCAGAAATTGAAAATATTCATATTGCGACCAAGTAATTTCGACATGTGAAAATAATATTGATATGGTAAAAAGAAAAATGGTAATGAATGGATTTAGGAGTGCAAATGAAGGCATGAGAAAGTTTAAGGGAATCGGTTTGTTCTTAACAGATAAAGTATATAGAAAGAGAATTCTAGAAATCTTCTAAAAAGTGTTGTAAAAAATCAAATTATTGATATAATAAGAAAAAGACAACACCATATAAGGAGGATTTTTTTATGTTAAAAAAAGTAGGAATCTTGGCTAATGGAGGCGATGTATCTGGTTTTAATGCAGTTATAAGAGCAATTGTAAAAACAGCAGAAAATCATGATATAGAGTGTTATGGCATAATGGATGGATACAATGGATTGGTGAAAAAGGATTTCCAACTATTATCAACAGCAGCAAATGGAGAAGCAGTTGGGATTTTACCAAAAGGAGGATCCATTATAGGCTCTTCAACAAATGCAAACTTATTTCATTACAAGGTAAAAAAAGAAGATGGAAGTGTAAGTTATGAAGACAGATCAGAAGAAGCAATCCAAAATATTAAGGAATTTGGATTTGATTGTATTTTCACTTTAGGAGGAGATGGTACTCAAAAATCAGCTAGAGATTTTTCAACTAAGGGGATTAATATTATTGGTGTACCAAAAACAATTGATAATGATGTAGCATGCACCGAAATTACTTTTGGTTATAACACTGCTGTATCAGTAGCAATGGAAGCATTAGATCGTTTGCATACAACAGGAGCAACACACCATAGAATTATGGTATTAGAAGTAATGGGAAGATACGCAGGATGGATAGCATTAGAAGCTGCTATTGCAGGAGGAGCTGATGTGGCTCTTATACCAGAAATTCCTTATGAAATCAACCGTGTAGCAGAAAAAATTGAGAATCGAAAAAAAAGAGGAAAAAACTTTAGTGTTGTAGTGGTAGCAGAAGGAGCGAAACCAAAAGGGGGAGAACTTACCATTATGGGAACAAGAGATAATGGAGCAGGAGTGGATAATACAAAGTTGGGTGGAATTGGACAAGTTGTTGCTCAACAATTACAAGAATTAACAGGATTAGAAGCAAGAAATACGACATTGGGATATATGCAAAGGGGAGGAACACCAACAGCTTTTGATCGAGTTCTTTCAACTAAATATGGAACCAAAGCAATGGAACTTGCTTTAGAAGGAAAATTTGGGACATTAACTATTATTAAAAATGGAAAGTTAGATTCTGTATCTTTGGAGGAAGTAGTCGGAAAAAATACTAAGATAGGAGCTGTTTCAGGAAATACCGAAGAAAGCAATTTGAGGAAAATAACAATGGAAGATGATCTAATTAAGACAGCAAGAAATATAGGAATCAATTTAGGAGATTAAATGATTAATTGCAATAATGGGTATTGTTTTAGAGGAAAAAATAGGAGGAAAACAAATGAGTAAAAAGAAAAAAATTACAATCTGTATCATTGCTATCATAAGTGTAATTATGATATTAGGAATTGCTGGATGGTTTGTGTGGAAAAAAGAAAAGGGAGAAGAGAGCATATCAAAAGTGAATGCTTTATATGAGGCATTAAAAGAGAAGAAAGAATATAGCTTTCGAACTAAATTAGATGATAATAATGAGGTTTATTATGCTAAAAAAGATAATATGGCATATGTAAACACAATTTATCGAGGAAAAGAGATGAAATTTCTTACTAAAGATGGAAATTCTTATTTGTTAGTAGATGAGAGAGAAACTTATTATACTTATCAAAATAACGAAACAAATTTGGAAAAAATAACGTTTCAATTAGAAGAAATAAAGGATAAGAATTTCACAAAAGGAAAAGAAAAGATTGAAAAAAAAGAGTATCAATATGAAGAATATAATGAAGCAACAGGATTTCTAATAGGACAAGTAGAAGACAAACAAGCACAGATGGAGAAGAAAACTAGATTTTATTTCAAAGGAAATGAATTGGTGTATATAAAAACAATCATTGGAGATCAGCAAGAATTATTAAAAGTTGATTTTACGGATACAGTAGAAAGTAATTTATTTGTAATTCCAGATGGATATAAAGAGGGATAGAAAAAGTTTACTTAAAATTGTTTAGAATCCCTTGCAATTTTATAAAAATTGTGTAATAATATTAATACAATCCTTAAAAACGAGAAAAAAGAGAAGTACATTTATACTTGCTTTTTAGAGAAAAGAAGTCATAGGCTGAAAACTTCTTAAGAAAAAGGTAAATGGAAAGTAGCTTTTTTAGTTGATATTCTGAGAAATTTAAAATAGGAATATTCGTATAAGCCACGTTAAAAGCTAACTAAGATATAATCTAAGATTATAAATAAGGTGGTACCGTGAGAAGAATACTCGCCCTTATAAAGGGGTGAGTTTTTTGTATTTGGTAATGGGATGGTGATTCGAGGGACGTTCCTTAAAATCACCATTTAGGGGATTTTAAGGAACGTCCCTCGAATCACCATCACCACACCCACACTATAAAAAGGAGGATATGAAATGTTAAAAGAAAGGTATAATCCAAAGGATTTTGAAGAAAATTTGTATCAACAATGGGAGGAAAAAGGGTATTTTAAACCCCATATGGATGCTAGTAAGGAAAGTTATTGTATTATGATGCCACCACCAAATGTGACTGGAAAGTTGCATATGGGACATGCTTTAGATGATACGATACAAGATATTTTAATTCGTTTTAAAAGAATGCAAGGTTATAATACTTTATGGTTACCAGGATCAGATCATTCTTCTATTTCAACAGAAATGAAAGTGGTTCAAAAGTTAAAGGCAGAAGGAAAAACAAAATACGATTTGGGAAGAGAAAATTTTATTGAGGAAGCATGGAACTGGACTAAAATTTATGGTGGAACGATTCAAGAGCAACAAAGAAAACTAGGATGTTCTTGTGATTGGCAAAGAAGAAGATTTACTTTAGATGAGGGATTATCTGATGCAGTATTAGAGCAATTTGTTAATTTATATAAAAAGGGATTCATATATAAAGGAAAAAGAATGGTAAACTGGTGTACAGATTGTAATACTTCTATTTCTGATGCAGAAGTAGAATATAGAGAAGAAAATTCGCATTTATGGCACATTCGTTACCCCGTAAAAGGAGAAGATAGTTATATTATAGTAGCCACAACAAGACCAGAGACGATGCTAGGAGATACAGCTGTTGCAGTTCATCCTGAAGATGAAAGATATCAAAATTTAATCGGAAAAACATGTATTTTACCAATTATGAATAAAGAAATTCCAATTATAGCAGATTCTTTCGTAGAAAAAGAATTTGGAACTGGTGCTGTGAAAATCACACCAGCTCATGATATGAATGATTATCAAGCAGGATTAAGACATAACCTAGAAATAATAGAAGTTTTTGACGAAAACTTTAAAATGGGAGATTTAGTGCCAGAATATAAAGGAATGGATTTATTAGAAGCAAGATACAAAATAGTAGATAAATTAAAAGAAATAGGAGTTCTTGAAAAAGAAGAGGAATATGTACATAATGTAGCAAAATGTGAAAGATGTAAAAATACCATTGAACCTAAAATTTCTGAGCAATGGTTTGTAAAAATGAAAGAGTTAGCAGAACCAGCTATAAAAGTAGTGAAAAATGATGAAGTTAAATTTGTTCCCAAGAGATATGAAAAAACTTACTTTAATTGGATGGAAAATATTCAGGATTGGTGTATTTCAAGGCAATTGTGGTGGGGACACCAGATACCAGCTTATTATTGTCAAAAATGTAAGCACATTCATGTAGCAAAGACAAAGCCAGAAAAATGTGAGAATTGTGGTTATGAACATTTAGAACAAGATGCAGATACCTTAGATACATGGTTTAGTTCTGCTTTATGGCCATTTTCTACACTGGGATGGCCAGATAAAACAGCAGAAGATTTAAAAACTTTTTATCCAACCAATGTATTAGTAACTGGCTATGATATCATATTTTTCTGGGTTGCTAGAATGGTATTTTCTGGATTAGAATCTATGGGAGAAAAGCCATTTAGTGACGTTTTGATTCATGGAATTGTACGTGATAGCCAAGGTAGAAAGATGTCAAAAACTTTAGGAAATGGAGTCGATCCAATTGAAGTAATTGAACAATATGGAGCAGATAGCTTAAGATTTTCTGTTTTATCAGGTACCACAATGGGAAATGACATTCGTTACATGCCAGAAAAATTGGAACAAGCTTCTAATTTCGCTAATAAAATATGGAATGCTGCTAAATTTATTACAATGAATATGGCACCAAAAGAAGAAATATTAGCATTTGGGGAATCGATAAAAGATAAGGAAACAGGAAAGTATAAGACAGAAGCATTGAAAATAGAAGATCGATGGATTTTGAATCAATTAGATCATTTGATTCAAACAGTAACAAAAAATATAGAGGATTATGATTTAGGAATTGCATTAGATAATATTTACAGTTTTATTTGGAATGAGTTTTGTGATTGGTATATTGAAATGGTGAAGGCAAGATTATATAGTGACAATAAACAAGAGAAAATACAAGTTAGTTTTGTTTTAAATTATGTATTTGGCGATAGCTTAAAATTATTGCATCCTTTTATGCCTTTTGTGACTTCTGAAATTTATCAGGAATTAGCCAATTATAATGACAAAGATTTGATGATGACAAGTTGGCCAAAAACAAGACAACGTGTTGATTATGATGATAATTATGATATCATTGAGAAATTAAAAGAGATGATTGTAGAAATTCGAAATATACGAGCTACCAAGAATATTCATCCATCTAAAAAAGCCGATTTGTTAATAGTAACAGAGCATCACAAACAAGAGATAGAAGAAGCAAAAGAATTTTTATTAAAATTGGGATTTGGTAAAAAGCTGATAATTCAAGAAAACAAAAAAGATATTCCAGAAGAAAGTATTCAGATAATAAAAGATGGAATAGAACTTTATATGCCTTTAGAAGGATTGATTGATCAAGAAGAAGAACATAAAAGGCTGGAAGAAGAGAAAATAAGATTGCAACAGGAAATTACAAGATGTGAAAAAATGCTTTCTAATCCAGGTTTTATGAAGAAAGCACCACAAGCTAAAATAGAAGAAGAAAAAGCAAAATTAGAAAAATATAAAATCATGCTTGAAAAGCTAAAAAAATAAAATTAAGAAAGTAAAATAGGTTTCGTAAAGGAGACCTATTTTTTTGTCGAAAACTTCTAAGGAATCGACAAAACTTCTAAAGTTTTACTCTTGGAAAAAAATGGAAGATATACTATAATAAAAAAGAAAAAACAAAAGAGGAGGAGTAAAATGGAATCGAAGTATTATGAAGAGGACAAGCTTTTAGTTTTTAAAATTACAGATGAAATTGATGATTGTAGTGTACAAAAGATAAGGGGGAAAGCAGATTATGAAATGGAAAGATATATGCCTAGAAAAGTTATATTTGATTTTGATCGTGTCACTTTCATGGATAGTGCAGGAATAGGGATGGTAATAGGAAGATATAAATTTGCTAATATGATAGGGGCTAAATTAGAAGTGAGCAATTTAACACAAAGTGTAAAAAGAATATTTGATATGAGTGGTATTTTAAAACTAATACCAATTGCCAATTAAAAAGAAAGGATTAAAAAAATGAAAGATATTTTTGAAAATGAAATGAAATTAGAATTTGTTAGCAAGTCTAGTAATGAGGCTTTTGCAAGATTAACAGTAGCAGCATTTGCCGCACAGTTAGATCCAACAATTGAAGAATTAGCAGATATTAAAACTGCTGTTTCAGAAGCAGTCACAAATTGTATTATTCATGGTTATGAGAAAAAACAAGGAATTGTAAAAATTATAGGACGTTTAAAAGAAAATGAAATCTTATTAGAAATTTCAGATCAAGGAAAGGGAATTGAAAATATTGCCATAGCAAAAGAACCATTATATACCACAAAACCAGATTTAGAAAGATCAGGAATGGGTTTTACAATTATGGAGAGTTTTATGGATACAATGGAAATTGAATCCATTGTTGGATTAGGAACAAAAATAACAATGTGTAAAAAAATAAAACCCAAATTGCAAAAGGAAGAAGAGTTTCAGATGTTAACAAAAGAAGAAAGAAATTGAGGGATTAAGGAATGTATGAAAATGATATAGAATTAATCAAAAAGGCTCAAATGCGGAGATAAAACAGCCTTAGAAAGTTTAATCAATCAAAATAATGGGTTAATATGGAGCATTGTAAAAAGATTTCAAGGAAGAGGTTATGAATTAGAAGATTTATATCAAATTGGTTGTTTGGGTTTTATAAAGTCAATGAAAAGATTTAATTTGAATTTTGAAGTACGTTTATCTACTTATGCAGTACCATATATGATTGGAGAAATAAAAAGACATATTAGAGATGATGGACCTGTAAAGGTAAGCAGAAGTATTAAGGAATTAAACATTAAAATTAGAGAGTTACAAAAAGAAATTTTTTATAAAAAGGGAGAAGAAATAGGAGTAGGAGAAATTGCAAAACAGTTAAAAGTAGAAGAGGAAGATGTTATCTTAGCAATGGAGTCCAATCAGTGTATGGAATCAATAGAGGGGAGTACTTATACCAATCAGAAAGATGGAAATACTATTAGTTTATTGGAAACGTTATCAAACAATCAAAACGAAGAAGAACAAATAACCAATCGATTAACAATTAATCAATTAATTGGAAGTTTGGAAACGCGAGATAAGGAAATTATTTTATTGAGATTTTATAAAGAAAAGACACAGGCACAAGTAGCAAAAATTTTAGGAATTACACAAGTACAAGTTTCAAGAATTGAACGAAAAATTTTAGAGAATATGAGAATGAAATTAAAAGAAGCATGATTTTTAAAATAGAAAAATCATAGCAAAAGGAGGGGTGTAAGAGATGAGAAAGTTTTTGCTCTATTTTTTTGCTTTTGTTTTTATTTGTTTTGTTCTACCAGCATTGCTTACCAAACAGGAGAAATCGGTTCATATAGAAATGGATGAATTTAAAGAAGAGAAAAAAGAAAATATAGTAGAGCAGACAGAAACACCTACTGTACAACAAAATTATGGGAGCATAAAATTATTACATAAGAAAACAGAAGAAATACAAGAGGTGGATATTGATGAATATCTATATCATGTCGTTTCAGCTGAAATGCCAGCAGATTTTGAATTAGAAGCTCTAAAAGCACAAGCAGTAGTGGCTAGAACCTATACCATGTATAAAAAGAAAAACAAAAAACATGAGAATGCTGATATTTGTGATGATTCCACTTGTTGTCAAGCATGGATTTCAAAAGAAGATCGATTGGCAAGATGGGAAGAAGAAAAAAGAGAAAGCAATTGGAAAAAAATAGAACAATGTGTGAATGAAACAAAAGGAAAGATCATTACCTACAATCAAGAACCAATTAATGCATTTTTTCATAGCAATAGTGGAGGAATTACAGAACTTCCTGTTAATGTATGGGGAGGAAGTGGATTGCCTTATTTGCAAGTAGTGGAAACAGTAGGAGAAGAAGGGTATCAACAATATGCTTCAGAAGTAGAACTTTCAAATGAGGAAATAATAGCAAAATTAAAAGAAAGGTATGCTGATATTCAAATTGATTTTACCAAAGAGGATGAGGTGAAAATATTAGAACATACAGATAGTAATCGAGTGAAAACAATGAAATTTGGAAATCATGAAATTTCAGGGGTAGAGGTGAGAAGTCTATTAGGATTAAAATCCACAAACTTTGAAATCAAAAAAGAAACAAATAAAATAAAATTTACAGTAAAAGGATATGGACATGGAGTTGGAATGAGTCAGACAGGTGCAGATAGTATGGCAAAGCAAGGAAGTAATTATGAAGAAATTATTCACCATTTTTATGTAGGGGTGGAAATTCAAGAGTTAAATAGGAAGTAGCATTACAAAAATGTTTCTAAAATTTAACAAATAGATGACAATAAGAGTTTTTATTGAAAAATCATAGAATAACATATACAATAGAAAAGTAAAAGAGATAAAATTGCTAAACTAAATAAAAAAGAAGGAAAAGAGGAAAAAACAGATGAAAAAAATAAGAAACAAAGGAATTACATTAATAGCACTTGTAATAACAATAATTGTATTACTTATTCTGGTAGGAGTAAGTATTGCGACATTGACAGGAGAAAGTGGGATTTTAACAAAAGCTAATACAGCAAAACAAGAAACAGAAATAGAGGAGGCAAAAGAACAGGCAAAATTAGATATTGCAGATTGGATTGCTGAAAGAATACAAAATGATGAAAGTACATATCTAGATGACAAGATTGTAAAGGATATTTTAGTAGGAAAAGACTATGTAAAAGATCAACCAGGAGATAATAGCTTTAGAACCAAAAAGGGTGAACATGAGATATTTTATACAGATTTATATAAAAGAGGGAAAGTTAAATTTACGCTAAAACATGATAATCCTGAATATAGTGGTTCGTTTGAGGTAGAATATGGTACTACATGGGAAGAGTTTATGACAGAAAAGTTCCCTAATAATTGGTATGCATGGGGATATGGTGGTTGGGAAGAAGATGGTGAAATGCTCGAAGATGTAATAATAGGATGCATTGAGGATAGTGGGGATTTACATCCACCACTTGCTTTAATGAAAGACAGTAATAAGGCTATTGTAAAAAAACAAATGATAATAAATTCTCGGAATATATAGTATGGATATGGAGCACATTAGACATGATGGAATAGGTGCAGGATATAATCCATTTACTAAATAATGCAAAAAGAAATATAGGAATAAATAGATTAAAAATAGTCAAAATATATGGATTATTTTAAAGGATAAAATAAAATTTTTAATCATATGTATAATCTTCTAAAAATAGGAAATACTTGTAATAATAAAACAATTTAAGGAGGATTATATGAGAAGAGAGAATAGAAGACAAAATTTACAAGGGAAAATATCAACTGACAAAATTATTCTATATGCAGGAATTGGAGTGGCTATTTTAGCTGTGATTGTATTTGCTTTATTTTTGTATAGTAAAAATTTGAGTGATGATGTAAAAAATAGTACTATGAGTCTGGAGCAAATGGCAAGTATGGCTAATAATAATACAACTACACAAAATACAGAAAGTGCTAGTACTGAAATTGGAAAATCAGTAGAAGAGTCAACAAAAGAATTAAACACAACAAAGGGAACAAATACCAACTCAAATGTAAATACAATCAATAATAATACAAAAGTAAATCAAAAAAGCAATACTTCTAATACCAATAATATGACAACCAATAAAAATACTAATGTAACAACAAATGCAAAGGCAGAAGAAAAAGAAACCAAAAATGAACTAAGTTTTATAAAACCAGTAGAAGGAGAAATTGCAAAAGAATATGCCAAAGATAATCTGATTTATTCTGCTACTTTGGAAGAATGGACAACCCATACAGGAATGGATATCAAAGCCGATAAAACTACAGTTGTAAAAGCAGCAGAAAGTGGAACTGTAAAGACTATTAAAAATGATCCAAGATATGGTTTAACCATTGTAATTGAACATGAGGATAATATGCAAACCATCTATTCTAATTTATTAACTTCAGAATTTGTGGTGGAAGGAGAAAAAGTAGAAAAAGGACAATCAATTGGAACGGTTGGAAATACAGCTGTTTTTGAGATTGCAGATGAACCACATCTTCATTTTGAAATTTTAAAAGATTCTTTGCCTGTTGATCCAAGTATTTATATAAAATAAAAAGAAAAATCCCTTCTGATGAAACAAGAGGGATTTTTTTCAATAAAATATGAAAAATAGAAAATTTTACCAATATGACAAATATATTTCGGAAATTTTACAAATAAACTAAAAACATAATTTATCTTGTAAGTACATAATAAATTGTGTTAGAATAACAAAGAAAATAAACAAAGGAGAGTAAATTTTATGAAAAGAGATTTAACAAAAGGAATTACACTAATTGCATTAGTAATAACGATTATAATTTTATTGATCTTAGCAGGAGTTAGCATTGCTGTATTAACAGGAGAAGATGGGATATTAAACAAAGCAAAACTAGCAAAAGAAAGAAGTGAACAAGCAGAGAAAGAAGAAAATGAAATTTTAAAACAATATGAAGAATTATTAGGGACATATGGAAAAGAATTACCAGAAAATACAACAGACACAGAGGCAGGAACGATTGTAAAAATGCCAAATGGATGGTATACGACAACACCGAATGAAATAGAGACAAAAGAAGGGAATGTGATTATTCCATCAAAGAAAATAGCAAATGTATATGCTACGTCAGATGGAAAAGGAAATACGATTCCAATACCTTATGGGTTTTATTATGTAGGAGGAACCTTAACATCAGGAGTAGTCATATCAGACAATCAAACTGATAAAAATAAATACAAAGGACAAGAAGATGTGCCAGCGGGAGTAACTTACAATTCTGATGGAACCGTCAATAAAGAACAAAGTGAGTTACAAGGAAATCAATTTGTATGGATTCCTTGTGAAGAAAAAGATTATAGTAAGATCGATTTTGGAGATACGTATAAGAATTCAGCAGGATGGGATCATTCTACGAATCCAGCAGAATATACACAAATCAGAAAATATGGGGGATTTTATATTGGAAGATACGAAGCTGGAACAAGTGAGATTACATTAGCGAATAATGTTAAGTTTGAAAATTCATCAACAACAAATACAAATTCATATGGAGTATGGCAAAATGGAGATTTTATATCTAGTAAAGTAATAAGCGGGAAAATCACAAGTAAAGCAGGAGAGATACCCTATTATCATGCTGATTATACAACAGCAATAGAGATGGCAAAAAATATGTATCAAACAGACTATGTACAAAGTGGATTAATAACAGGAACGATGTGGGATGCTATGATGAAGTTCTTGACAAATAATGCAAGTAATTATTCTGATTTAAAAAGTAGCTCATGGGGAAATTATAATAATAACACAACAGTAAATTATACCACAGGAAGGGGAAGATATCTTCCAGTCGATTCTAATAATGGTTCAGTAACAGCAAATGCGATGGTAGCAGATAGTAGTTATCATTATGGGATTCGAACGACAGCAAGTAGTGAAGGGGTGAAAAACAAGAATTTATATGATCTAGCTGGGAATCTGTGGGAATGGACAGTAGAAGGAGCTTATATAAGTTCTGCCAATCCAGCAGACATAATCTATAACCTTCGTGGACGGTAGCTTCGTCGCTAACTATTCGGGTTACCCAGTATGTTTTCGTGCCTATGATTGTGCACCTTTTACCTATACGTATGACGGTTTCCGTCCTGCCCTTTATATAATGTAAGGAAAATATGGTGTGTTTTGAGAAGAACTTGCTGTATTTTTGTAATAAAAATGTAATGTCCAATAAGATATAAACATATTGACATAATTTCTAATCAATCGATAAAATGAAAAAGAAATTATACAAAGGAAGGAGTTTTTTATGAAAAAGAAGCAAGAAAAAGGAATTACACTAATTGCATTAGTAATTACAATTATAATTTTATTGATTTTAGCAGGAGTAAGTATTGCTGTATTAACAGGAGAAGATGGAATATTAAACAAAGCAAAATTAGCGAAAGAGAGAAGTGAACAAGCAGAACAAGAAGAAAATAAAATTTTGAAACAATATGAAGAATTATTAGGAACATATGGAAAAGAATTACCAGAAAATACAACAGATACAGAAGCAGGAACGATTGTAAAAATGCCAAATGGGTGGTATACGACAACACCAAATGAAGTAGAGACAAAAGAAGGGAATGTGATTATTCCATCAAAGAAAATAGCAAATGTCTATGCTACGTCAGATGGAAAAGGAAATACGATTCCAGTACCATATGGATTTTATTATGTAGGAGGAACCTTAACATCAGGAGTAGTCATATCAGACAATCAGACTGATAAAAATAAATACAAAGGAATGGAAGATGTGCCAGCGGGAGTAGCTTATAACTCTGATGGAACAGTTAATAAGGAGCAATGTGAGTTACAAGGAAATCAATTTGTATGGATTCCTTGTGAAGAAAAGGCTTATGAAAAAATAGACTTTGGAAATACTTATAAAAATTCAGCAGGATGGGATTATTCAACTAATACAGCAGAAAAAATTCAAGTGAAAAAATATGGAGGATTTTATATTGGAAGATATGAAGCAGGAACTAGCGAGATTACATTAGCCAATAATTTACAATTTGAAAACCCATTCACAGAAATTAGTAATTCAAACATAGGGGGATTACAAAATGGAGATTTTGTATCCAGCAAAGTAACCAATGGAAAGATTACAAGTAAGGCTGGAGAAATTCCCTATTATCATGCTGATTACACAACTGCAATAGAAATGTCTGAAAAAATGTACCAAACAGATTATATAAAAAGTGGACTCGTAACAGGAACGATGTGGGATGTGGTGATGAAATTTGTAACAACAGATAAAACAGATTATTCTGATCTAAAAAGTACTTCATGGGGAAATTATAAAGATAATACAACAATTAGTTATATTACTGGGCAAGGAAGATATTTATTAGTCAATTCAAATAATGGGGCAATTAAAGCTAGTGCAACCGTGTCAGATAATAATTATCATTATGGAATCAGAACGACGGCAAGTAGTGAAGGAGTAAAGAAAAATAATTTATATGATATTGCAGGAAATATGTGGGAATGGACAATGGAGAGTGCTTATATTAGTACTGCTAATACCACAGCTATGATCTACAATATTCGTGGACGGTAGTTTCTATGGTAGCTATTCTAATACACCAGTGTGTTTTCGTGCCTATACTTATATATCTAATGCTTATACAGACTTTAGTTTCCGTCCTGCCCTTTATATAATGTAAGGAAAATACAGTGTGTTTTGAGAAGAACATGCTGTATTTTTGTGATAAAAATGTAATGACTAATAAGACATAAACATATTGACATATAGCTAAGAATTCTATATAATAAAATCAAAAACAGGAGGAACAAATGAAAAGATCAAAAAGAGAAGGAATTACACTAATTGCATTAGTAATTACAATTATAATTTTATTGATTTTAGCAGGGGTAACCATTGCAACCTTAACAGGGGAAAGTGGAATTTTGAACAAAGCTAAAACCGCTCAAAACGAAAATGAGGAAGAAACAGCAACGGAAATCATCAACTTAAAAATAACCAATGCTCAATTACAAAGTTATCAAGAAGAAGAGAAAATGCCAAATTTACAATATCTAGCTGATCGATTATGTGAGGATAACGAAATTCAGTATGTCTATAATGAAAGCAAAAAACAAGCCAATACAGAAAAAGAAAAAATTACGGTATCAGGAAGTAGTATTTTTACGAAATTAATAAATTATCCTTATGAATTTGAGATCGACAGTTCTTTGCGTCTGGCATCTATTAATGGAATAAAAGTAGCAGATAATGGAACCATTACAGTAGATAAAGAAAAATATAATGAATTAGTAAGTAAAGTAGAAAATATTGGACAAACCTATACAAAGACAAATAGAATCACAATAAATAAGAGACTTACAAAGACAGAGGTAAAAGAAGCAACGTGGACACTTCCAGCAGGAACATGGGTGATTGATTTTCGTTTTGTTGATTATAATACTGGAACTGGAATTTGGGCTTTCTGGTTAGAACGGATTAGACATAGATGATACCATTTGGAAATCTTCAAGCCAATATAATACTACACACTTTACATGGGTAAAGACTTTTGAAGAGGAAACAACAGGGTATTTTAGTTATTATCAAGAACTAGATGAAAGAAGTAGAGAAATTAACTTTACCATGAATGCAGTTCGAGTAAAATAGGAAAATGTCAAAAATATGTTTGACATTTTTTTGTTTGTATGATATGATGGGAAAAAATAAGGGAAATGGAGTGGATAAAATGCCAAAAAAAAGAGGAGAATTAAATAAAAGAGAAAAAGCAATTTTAAAATTCATTGAAAAACAAATCATGACACAAGGGTACCCACCATCTGTAAGAGAAATTGGAAAAGCAGTGGGATTAAGTTCAACAGCAACAGTACATGGATACTTAGCAAAATTAGATGAAAAAGGATATATCAAAAAACAAGATAAAAAAGGAAGAACCTTACGCCTATTAAAAGGTGGATCAGGAGAAGAAAAGAAAACATCAAGCAAAGATTTCTACACACAAAAAGAGTTAGTAGAAGTACCAATTATAGGAAGAATTACAGCTGGTGAACCAATTTTAGCAGTTGAAAATGTAACAGATACCTTTCCAATTCCAGTAGATTTTGTTGGAAATTCTGAAAGCTTTATGCTTACCGTTCGAGGAGAAAGTATGATTGAAGCTGGAATTTTAGATGGAGATTATATCCTAGTAAAAAAACAAAATACAGCTAATAATGGAGAAATTGTAGTTGCTTTAATTGGAGAAGAAGCAACTGTAAAAACATTTTATAAAGAAAAAGATCATATTCGATTACAACCAGAAAATTCAACAATGGATCCAATCATTGTTCCAACCTGTGAAATTTTAGGAAAAGTTGGTGGAGTATTTAGAAAGATGTAATTGGCATAATTCACAAAAAATTCACAAGAATAGCATTGACAGATGACACTGTGTCACATATAATGAGATACAATGTCATTTGTTATTTTATAGGAGGAGAGAAATATATGCTAAAAGTATTAAAGAATTTAAAAAAATCATTTGGATCTGTTATGATTATTGTTATTTTATTATGCATCCAAGCAATGACAGACTTAGCTTTACCAGATTATACTTCTAAAATTGTAAATATAGGAATTCAAGCAGGAGGCATTGAAACAGCAGTACCAGAAGTAATTACAAAAGAAGATATGGATCACCTTCTTATCTTATCCAAACAGAAAAATGAAATTTTAGATCATTATAGATTAATTGATGATAATCCTAGTCGAGAAGAGGAAAAGAAAATAAGTAAATTTCTAGGAAAAGAAAAAAAGGTAGAAAAAGATACTATTTATTTATTAAAAGAGATAGATGAAGAAGCTAAAAATAATTTGACAAAATTGATAATGAATCCATTAATGGAATTATCTATTCTTGAAAAAGAAGAAACAGCCAATCAGATAAAAGAGAAAATAACAAGAAATATGGAGAAAGAACAAAAACAATATATACAATCACAAAATCTACTCGTATTGATTGAAAATATGCCAGAAGAACAAAAAGATAAATTATTAGAAGAATTTACGGATAAAATTAGTGAAATGCAAGATTCCATAAAAGAACAAGTAGCCATTAGTTGTGTGAAAGAAATTTATAAAAAAGTAGGAGTAGATACCGATAAATTACAAAATGATTACATTTTAAAATCTGGCTTACAAATGTTAGGAGTAGCATCCATTACCATGATCTCAGCTATTTCAATCATGCTATTGTCTTCTAGGGTGGCAGCAAAATTAGGAAGAACCTTAAGAGATAAAGTATTTAAAAAAGTAATACACTTTTCTAATAAAGAACTGTCTGAATTTTCAACCGCTTCTTTAATTACTCGTAGTACCAATGATATTCAACAAATTCAACAACTTATTACCATGTTGTTCCGTGTAGTAGTGTATGCACCAATTATAGGAATAGGAGGATTTATTAAAGTATTAGCTAATAGTGATAATCAAATGGCTTGGATCATAGGGGTTGCTATTTTGGCTGTACTATTTGTGGTAGGAACTCTATTTATCATTGCAATGCCACGTTTCAAGAAATTACAAGAATTAGTGGATAAAATTAATCAAGTAGCAAGAGAAATTCTAACAGGATTACCAGTTATTAGAGCTTTTCATAAAGAGAAAAAAGAAGAAAATCGATTTGAAATTGCCAATAAAAATTTAATGAAAACAGACTTGTTTGTAAGCAGAGCTATGTCCATGATGATGCCGTTATTGATGTTTATTATGAATTCTATTATGATTCTAATCGTATGGGTTGGCGGGCACGCAGTGGATCAAGGAATTATGCAGGTTGGTGATATGATGGCATTTATTCAGTATACTATGCAAATTGTAATGGCGTTTTTAATGATTTCTATGATTTCTATTATGCTTCCAAGAGCAGCTGTTTCAGCAAGACGTATTAATGAAGTAATAGAAACAGAACCAAGTATAAAAGACTTAGCAGAAGGAAAAACATTTGATCCAAAGAAAAAAGGATATGTAGAATTTAAAAACGTATCTTTTCGTTATCCTGATGCTGATACAGAGATTTTATCAGATATTAATTTCACTGCCAAACCAGGAGAAACAACTGCTATTATTGGTAGTACAGGAAGTGGTAAATCAACAGTAGTTAATTTAATTCCAAGGTTTTACGATGTAACAGGAGGAGAACTTCTAATAGATGGAGTTAATGTAAAAGAAGTAGCACAAAAAGACTTAAGAAATATTATTGGTTTTGTTCCACAAAAAGGGATTCTATTTTCTGGAACCATTGAATCCAATCTTAAATATGCAGATGAAACGATGTCAGACGAACAAATGAAACAAGCAGCAGAAATTGCACAAGCAAAAGAATTTATAGAAGAGAAAGAAAAAAATTACCAAGAACCAATTGCACAAGGAGGAAGCAATGTATCAGGAGGACAAAAACAACGTTTATCAATTGCAAGGGCAATTGCAAAAGATCCAGAAATTTTTGTGTTTGATGATAGTTTTTCTGCATTAGATTTTAAAACAGATAGTAAATTAAGAGAAGCATTAGCAACAAAAACAAAAGAGAAAACGGTTATTATAGTAGCACAAAGAATTAATACGATTCTAAATGCAGAAAAAATAGTAGTATTAGAAGAGGGAAAAGTAGTAGGAATTGGAACCCATGAAGAATTAATGGAAAAGAATGAAACGTATCGACAAATTGCTTTATCACAACTTTCAGAAGAAGAATTAAAAAAGAAAGGAGAGAAATAGTATGCCAGGAGGAGGCCCAATGGGAAAGGGAACAGGAAAACCTGAAAAAGCAAAAGACTTTAAAAAGACAACAAAAAAATTAATGAATCATTTTCTTGCAAAATATAAAATTGCATTGATCATTGTATTGGTATTTGCCATTGGAAGTACAATATTTACTATTGTTGGACCTAAGATATTAGGAAATGCAACGACTGAAATTTTTAATGGATTAATAGGAAAATTATCAGGAGGAACTGGAATTGATTTTGGTAAAATTGGATCCATAGCCATCACTTTACTAATTTTGTATATGATAAGTGCTACTTTCTCTTTTGTTCAAGGATTTACCATGACAGGCGTTTCTCAAAAAATCACTTATCAAATAAGAAACGATATTATAAAAAAGATAAATAAATTACCAATGAAATATTTTGATCATAAAACAAATGGAGAAGTATTATCTATTATAACCAATGATATTGATACTTTAAGCATGAATTTAAGTCAAAGTATTACACAAATTATTACTTCCATTTGTACGATCATTGGAATTTTAGTGATGATGTTTTCTATTAGTTGGCAAATGACATTGATTTCTTTGATTATTTTACCTATTGCAGGAATTCTTGTAAAAAATATTGTGGGAAAGTCACAAAAATATTTTCAAAGACAGCAAACTTATTTAGCAGAGGTAAATGGACAAGTGGAAGAAATATATGGTGGTTTAAATGTAGTGAAAGCATTTAATGGAGAGGAAAAGGTAATTCATAAATTTGAAAAAGCTAACAAAGAATTGTATCATGCAGGTTGGAAATCACAATTTTTATCAGGATTAATGTTTCCTGTTATGAATTTTATTTCAAATGTGGGGTATGTTGGAGTAGCAGTGGCAGGAGGATATTTGGCGATTAATGGAACAATTACAGTTGGAAATATACAAAGCTTTATCCAATATAATAAACAATTTACTGGTCCAATCAACCAAATTGCTCAAATTTCTGCTATGTTACAAGCAATGATTGCAGCAGCAGAAAGAATTTTTGAATTTTTGGAAGAGCCAGAAGAAATAGACAGTAAAAAATTAGAAATAGATCCTGCAAAATTAAAGGGGAATGTAACATTTGAACATGTAAAATTTGCATATAACCCAGAAACTATTACCATCAAAGATTTTAATTGTGAAATCAAAGAAGGACAGAAAATTGCCATTGTAGGACCAACAGGAGCAGGAAAAACAACAATTGTAAAATTATTAATGAGATTTTATGATGTATTAGAAGGAGCTATTTTAGTTGATAATGTTAATATTAAAGATTTTGATAGAGGAGAACTTCGAAAACTATTTGGTATGGTATTACAAGATACCTGGTTGTTTGGTGGAACGGTAAAAGAGAATATTAAATATGGAAAAGAAGATGCAACAGAAGATCAAGTAATAGAAGCTGCTAAAGCAGCACATGTACATCACTTTATCAAAACACTACCACAAGGTTATCAATCTATGATTAATGAAGAATCTAGTAATATATCAGCAGGTCAAAAACAATTAATGACAATTGCACGAGTTATTTTAGCAGATCCTAAAATATTGATTTTAGATGAAGCAACTAGTTCTATTGACACAAGAACAGAAATACAAATTCAAGCAGCAATGGACAATTTAATGAAAGGGAGAACAAGTTTTATTATTGCACACCGTTTGTCTACGATTAAAAATGCAGATTTAATTTTAGTAATGAATCATGGAGATATTGTAGAACAAGGAACACATGATGAATTACTAGCTAAAAATGGATTTTATGCAGATTTATATAATAGTCAGTTTGAGGTAGAAGAACGGATAAAGAAGAATTAGATTATAGTATAGTAAAGGAAGATAATTCAAAAGTCTTCCATTTTTTCTGTCTTCTAGAATTAAATTTTGATCAAAAAACAGGATATATTTACTTTTAGACAAATGAATGATATGATACAATGTGAAGGAAAAGTAAAAAATGGTAGCAACCAAAAGATGAGAGGTAGAATAAATGAAAATAATAAAACCACAAGGAGTACAGTGGGAAAATTTAATGGAAATAGAAAACTTCGAAAGAGAATTAGAAGAAGAAAGCATTGAAAATAAAAAAATCGAAAATCGAGAAAAAGAAAACTTACAACACTATGATCAAAAATGGGAGAAAGTCCTTTTTATAAAGGATGAAATTATAAACAGTAAATTTGAGAAAAATATTTTTACAGATGTAAGGTTTAAAAATTGTAATTTTTCTAATACCTCCTTTGAAAATTCTAGTTTTATAAGATGTGAATTTGAAAATTGTAAAATAACAGGAGGGAATTTTAGTGAAACTAAATTATATCAGGTGTCTTTTTTGGAAACAAATGCGAACTATTTAAATCTTACACATGCTAGTTTAGAAAATGTCTTATTTCAAGATACAATGCTAAGAAATGCTTTTTTTCAAGAAAACAAATTAAAAAATATCTATTTTGAAAAGGCTGATTTGACACGGATCCCAATTTTTTAAAACTAGCTTAAAAAACATTGATTTATCAAAAAGTGAAATAGATGGACTAGCTATTTCTTTAGAAGATATCAAAGGAGCTAGTATAGACATCTTGCAATTACCAAGTTTGGCTTATTTGTTAGGGGTTAAAATAAAGGAAAGGTGTGTTTTATGATAGAAAAAGAAAAAATGTTAGCAGGAGAGTTATATATAGCTAGTGATGAAGAATTAAAAAAACAACTACAGATAGCAAAAGATTTATGCTATGAATATAATCAAATGAAACCATCAAATCTGAGAAAAAGAAAAGAAATCATGAAAAAGATTTTGGGAAAAACAAAAGAAAAATTTCTAATCGAACAACCTTTTATATGTGATTATGGATGGAATATAGAAATTGGAGAAAATTTTTATGCCAATCACAATTTAGTGATTTTAGATTGTAATAAGGTGATTTTTGGAGATAATGTATTAATTGGTCCCAATTGTTCTTTTTATACAGTAGGGCATCCAATTGATCCAATGCAAAGAAAACAAGGATATGAATATGCAAAACCAATTCAGATTGGTAATGATGTATGGATTGGTGGAAATGTAGTGATATTACCAGGGGTAAAGATAGGAAACCGTTGTGTAATTGGAGCTGGGAGTGTAGTCACAAAAGAAATTCCAGATGATTGTATAGCAGTGGGAAATCCTTGTAAGATTGTAAAAAGAATTAAGGATTAAAAGGAGGTTCATAAATTGAGCGATGTAAAATGGACAGAAGAACAACAAGAGGCTATTTATGAGAAAAATTCTAATATATTGGTAGCAGCTGCTGCTGGAAGTGGAAAAACGGCTGTATTAGTAGAAAGAATCATTCAAAAAATAATCCAAGATCAAGTAGATATTGATAAATTATTAGTAGTGACTTTTACGAATAGTGCAGCTGCTGAAATGAGAGAAAGGGTATTAAGTGCAATTGATAAAAAATTAGAAGAAAATCCAGAAGATGAAAATTTACAAAGACAAATTACATTATTAAATAAAGCTAGTATTTGCACCATTGATTCTTTTTGTTTAGAGATTATACGAAACCATTTTTATGAATTAGAAAATCTTTCACCTAATTTTAGAATTGCTGATACCACAGAAATTGAATTATTAAAACAAGAAGTAATAGAAGATCTATTTGAGCAAAAATATGAAACAGAAGAGGAAGATTTTGCTAAATTGATCAATGTCTATACCAGTTATCGTGATGATACTCCCTTAAAAGATTTAATTTTAAAGATAGATGCTTATATGCAAAGCAATCCATTTCCTCAGAAATGGCTAGATGAAAAAATAGAGATGTTTTATTTAGAAGAAAAATTAAAAGAAGATTTTAGTAAAACGCCATGGGGAAAAATTTTATTACAAGAAATAAAGGAAGAATTAATGGATACGATTACTGCACTAGAAAAGGCAGAAAAAGATTTAGCAAAAGAAAAAGAACTAGAAAAATATGTCCAAACCATAAGAAGTGATATTGAGCAATTGGAAAATTTGAATCATAATTTAGATAGTTGGGACAAAGCATATGCACTATCTTTGGCTTTAAAATTTGTGACTTGGCCAAGACAAAAAGTAGAATCAAAAGCAAAAGAAAAGGCAAAGGAAATACGAGATCAGCAAAAGAAAAAATTAACAAAAGTATTGGATAAAATACTTTTTTGTGATTCCCAAGAAGCCAATCAGGATATTTATGATATGTACTTCATTTTAAAAAAACTAAAAGATTTAATTTTTGCATTTGAAGAAGAATTTACAAAACGAAAAAGAGAAAAAAATATAGTAGATTTTAGCGATGTAGAACATTTTGCTTTAACCATTTTATTAAAATCAGAAGAAGTGAGAAAAAAATATCAAAACAAATTTGAAGAAATTGCGATTGACGAATACCAGGATAGTAATTTAGTACAAGAATACATATTAACATCAATTTCTAAACAGAATAATATTTTTATGGTTGGGGATGTAAAACAAAGTATTTATAAATTTAGACAAGCCATGCCAGAATTATTTTTAGATAAGTACGAAAGTTATCAGAAAAAAGAAGATAGAAAAGCAGAAGAAAACTTAAAAATTCAATTATTTAAAAATTTTAGAAGCAAAGAAAACATATTACGATTTACCAATCAAATCTTTGAAAATATTATGAGTCATGCACTAGGAGATATTCTGTACACAGAGGAAGAATTTTTAAACTTGGGAGCTACTTACCCTCCAATAGAACAAAATGAAAAAATAGAAATTTGTGTCATTGATCCAATGGATAAAGAAGAACCAATAGAAGAAAACGAAGTGGAGCAGGAGGAAAGGGAAGAAGAACAAACAGAAGAGCGAATAGAAGAGATGGAATTGGAAGCAAAATTTGTTGCCAATAAAATAAAAAATTTGATTCAAAGTAAATTTCAGGTATGGGACAAAAAGAAAGAAATTTATCGAGATATTACTTATAAAGATATTGTAATTCTATTAAGAACTACAAGTCATACAGCACCAATTTATGAGCAGGAACTATTAAATTTACAAATACCAGTGTTTTCTGATAGCTCACAAGAATATCTAGATTCTATTGAGATTCAAACCATAATGAGTTTACTAAAAATTATTGATAATCCAATGCAAGATATTCCTTTGGTGGCAGTTATGCGTTCAAGTATTGGTAAATTTACAGATAATGAATTAATTCAGATTCGATTAGTAGATAAACAAGATAATTTTTATGTCTGTTTGCAAAAGGCAACGCTATCAGTAGAAAGTCAGTTAAAGCAAAAGATAGAAAGCTTTTTGCAGAAATTAATACAATGGAGAAAAGAACAAGAATATTTAGCATTAGATGAATTAATTTGGAAAGTCTATTTTGATACAGGATATTATCATTATGTTCGGATTGATGGAAAATGGAATATTAAGGCAAGCCAATTTACGTATGTTATTGGAAAGAGCCAAACAATATGAAACAGCAAGTTTTAAGGGATTATATCACTTCATTCATTTTATGGACAAATTAAAACTGAATAGTGGAGATATGGGAGCTGCTAAAATAATTGGTGAAAATGATAATGTAATTCGAATTATGAGCATTCATAAAAGCAAAGGATTAGAATTCCCAGTTGTATTTTTAGCAAGTACAGGAAAACAATTTAACTTAACCGATCTCAATCAAAATCTTTTATTACATCAAGAATTAGGGATTGGAGTAAAATATATTGATTATGAAAGACAAGTACAATATGATACTTTAAGTAAAGCTGCAATTCGAAATAAGATTTTGATGGAAACTTTATCAGAGGAAATGAGAATTTTGTATGTAGCTTTAACAAGAGCCAAAGAGAAATTATGGATCACAGGAATTTGTAAAGATTATTTTAAGCAAAAAGAAAAAATGTTGCAACAAATGGAACAATATGAAAAACAAAACAAAAAGATAAATCCAATTTTAATAAAAAAATATAAAAAATTTTTAGATTGGATTTTGTTGGTATATTTTTATGAAAACGAAATGGATGATTTGGTGGAATTAAAAACATATTCTAAAAAAGAAGTTTTAACATTTTGTGAACAAACCAAACAAGAAGGAATAAATATCATAGAAAAACTAGAAAAAGAAGAAAAAGACGAAAACAAAATAGAAGAAATAGAGAAACAATTAAAAAAAGAATATCCTTATGAATTGTCTACGAAAATTCCTACAAAATCATCTGTTACAAAAATAAAACAAAAAGAAGAAACAAAAATTGAGATCAGTTTCCCTATTCCTAAATTTATGCGGAGAAGAAAAAATATCATTATCAGGAGCACAAAAAGGTACCTTACTTCATTTATGTATGCAAAAGTTGGAGGAGAATAAGAAGTATGACTTAAAAGAAATAACTAAATTAATTGCAAATTTAGTTAAAAAGGAAATAATAACTTCACAAGAAGCAGAAAATATTAATCCGATGGCAATCTTAAAATTTACTCAATCTTCTATTTGGGAAGAGATGAAAGAAGCAAAGGAAATCCAAAAAGAAAAACCATTTTATATTACTTTACCAGCTAAAGAGGTTTATGATGAAGAAGTAGAAGAAAATATCTTAATCCAAGGAATGATTGATTTATACTATATCAATCAAAAAGAAGAATTAATTTTAGTAGATTATAAAACAGACTTTGTGAAAAACGAAAAAGAATTGATTGAGAAATATCAAAAACAATTGGAATTATATCAAAAAGCATTAGAAGAAGCATTGAAAAGAAAGGTAGATCATATCTATTTATATTCTACTTTTTTCGGAAAAGCATTAGAAGTATTGAAATAATAGGGAAAATTTGGTATAATAGAAATAGTTGAAAAAGAAAAGGGGATTATAGAATGAAACCATTTGACATTAAACAAAAAATTATAATATGGATTTTACTTTTAGTTGGTGTTTTTTTTCTTTCTGATTTTTTAATCAATGTAGGAATTAATTCCACTTATCAATCCATTGAAAGAGTTGATAAGCAAGAAAAAGTAGTGATTTATCAAGCAGATGCAACTTACGTGAATGGAAGAATACGTGGTGTAATAAAAGAGCCAGAAGCAAGCCAAAAAAAGTATTTAAAAATAGAGCTTTATTCAAAAAGAGATGTATTAGTGGGAAGAAGTTATATACCAATAGAAAAGGGGCAAGAAGAAGTACAGCCATTTGAATTATTGTTTCGAGCAAAAGATGTTTCTTACTATAAAACAGATTTCGTAAATGAAAAAGAAGAAGGCATGGAATTAGAAATTTTACCAAAAGAATTGACCAAACCAGAAATTGTTCTTGCAACAATTGTAACCATCTTAATTTTTTGGGGATAATAAAAAACTAGAGAATTTGAAATATTCTCTAGTTTTTTAATGTATTAACTAAAATTTGATAAGCTTCTTTTTCCATTTTAGGGGAAAGAGTTTGCTGAAAAATTGTATGATAACTTTCTAAAATGGAAGGGATATTGTAGTCAAGTTGAGAAAATGCTAGTTTAGCTACTGATTCATAATTAGTAATACAATTTATAAATAATGTGGTTGCAAATAAAATATATTCTGCATAAGTGGTACAATATTCTAATTTATTAAATTTTTTTCCTTCACAAAAATGTTTCCAAACATAATCAGAAACTGCTTTTTGATCAGCACAAGGATTCTTTTTTCGATATCCTTTGGCATCTGTTTCTACTTCTTTTAAAAGGTAAGAAATGCAACTGAAAGCATTTTCAAAATTATCAGCAATGGTAACGATTTCGACATAGGGGTTGCTTTCTTCAGAAAGAGTTGTTAGCCAAGTTCTTCCATGGTATAATAGAACATCACGAAAAATTTGTATAGAAGTATCAAATTCATGAAATTCATGTTCTGATAAGAACTTATTAAATCGATTGATAGAAAGAACATTATGAGATATTATTGTATCGTTAAAATTCCCAAGAAGTTCATATTGATCTACACGACCATCATCATGGTGTTCAGAACAAATTGCCAAGAAATTAGAATCAATATCATAATGCAAAGTATTAGCAATTATATTGGCTAATGGTATGATATTTTTTATATGGTTTCGTTTTCCCATTAATTCTTTTTTAGAGAAGATTTGATCATAACGATTCATCTTGTGGTACATGAGAATAGATTCATTGATTTTCATATCGATTCCTCCATTTCTAAAGATACTTTTTTTGCAATATATCTATATTATAACATAAAGGAAGATAAAAATCAATTTTATGACAACTAAGATGGCTTTTTTGGGGTAACATATAATGTTTGATGATTGCGATAAATTACCATGCCTGGTTTTGCTCCATTTGGCTTTTTTACAAATCTAGCTTCACAAAAATCTACGGGAACATTAGAAGAATTTCTTGCTTTACTATGAAAAGCTACGATTTCTGCACATTGCATTAAAATTTTATGGTTTGGAATTTGATTTTGAGTAAGTTTTAAAATGGCATGGCTTCCATGAATTTCTTTAGTGTGAAACCATAAATCTTCTTTATTTGCATATTTTAATGTTAAATAATCATTTTCTTTATTATTTCTTCCTACTAGTAAGGTATATTCATTAATAGTATATTTTAAAGGGTTGAAAGAAACATTTTTATTCTTGGTAAGAGTTGATTTTTTTACTTTTGCTTTTTTCTCTTTTTGAGATTGTTCCACTTTTTCTTTAAAAATTACATTTTCAGAGATTTCTTCAAATATTTCAGAAATTTCTTCTATGGTAGAACAATTTTCTAATTCGTAAATAATACTTTCCATATAAGATAATTCTTGTAAAGTTTCTTGTTTTTGCAATTGAACAATTTCAAAGGCATTTTTTAATTTATGATATTTTTTAAAAAAAAGTTTGGCATTAACAGCAGGAGAATATTTACAATCAAGAGGAATAGTAATTTTTTGCATAGTATAATAATTATCCAATGTAATTTCTGATAGATTCTCATTTTTGATTTGATATAAGTTAGCTGTAATTAATTCTCCATATAACTGATATTTTTCTTTATCTTTACACTCTTCTAGTTTTTCATCAATATGAAGAAGACGTTTTTGATCCTTTTTTAATCGCTCCAAAATTATTTTTAGAAGGCTATTACGATAACTTTTAAACTCTTCTGAGGCTTCTTTTTTATGATAAAAATCATCTAAAAAGAAATTCAAAGAAAAAGGAGAAGATGCTTCTTTTTCTTCTATTAAAAAATAATCTTCTTTTGGTTGATGAATACACATAAAAGTTAAAGTATTAGAATCTGTTTTTGAAATGATATTTTTTAGATAGCAAAAGAAAAATTTTGAAGTATTTTCATCAAAAGTTTCTATGTTAAGATATTGCAAAGAAGCTTCTACAAAAGATTTGCTAATTCCATTAAATACATTATAAATAGAAGAAAAGGAAGAAACTTTTTCTTTCCATTCTTCAAAAGATAGGCAATCTAAAAAGTTATCTTTATGGGTAGTCGGATAAACATATTTTATATGAGGAACTACATCTCTTGTACTGTCTTCGTTGTGAATATGTCTTAAGCTATCTATTATCACATTTTGGTCATCTAATAAAATGATATTACAATGTTTTCCCATTAGTTCAATCACGAGTCTTTTGGAAAGAATATCATCTACTTCATCAAATCCTTCAAAATCAATGATGACTAATCTTTCTAAATGATTGGTTGTAATATTTTTAATAGGAAGCCCTAATAAATGTTTACGAAGAACCATACAAAAATTAGGGGCAACTTTTGGGTTTGGCTTTGGGTGAGTTGTTAAATGAATACGATAATTTCTAGCATCAGTACCAATATTTAATAAATAATGAGAATTTTTAAAGTAAAGTCCTAATAAGATAGTATTTTTATCTGGTTGAAAAATTTTATCTATTTTTGCTCCTACTAAACCTTGTAGTTCAGAGGCAATTGCTTTTGTTACAATTCCATCATATGCCATAGTTTTTCTCCTTTTTTTGAAAACTATTATAACATACTTTTTTTTAAAAGGCTACTTGCTTTCAAAACTTTAAAAGGATATAATAAATAAGAAAATAAATAGAAGAGAGGGAAAAAGATGAAAAAGAGAATTCGATATGGAATGCTATTCTTTGTTTTGATTTTATGGATGACATTTCCAGTACATGCCTCATCAAGTGATCTGTTTTTAAATCATTTAGATTTTGAGGCAAAAATAAATCAAGATGGAAGTATGAATGTGACAGAAAAATGGAATATAAAAATAGAAGATACCAATACTTTGTACAAAACCTTTAAAATCGATCCTACCAAATATACAAACATAGAAAATGTAAAAGTGTTGGAGCGAACCAATGGACAAAATAAAGCTTTTCAAAAAATGAACCAATGGAATTATCATATGACAAAAGGATGCTACTATGGAGGACGAAATCCTGATAATCTGTTTGAAATTGCTTGGGGAGTGGGACTAGAAAACAAAAGAGCGACTAAAACCTATGAAATATCTTATCAAGTAAAAGATGCCATTGCAAAATATAACGACAAGGCAGAATTATATTGGCAATTTGTAGGAAAAGATTTCGAAGTAGATGCTAAAAATATAACAGGAACCATTTTCTTACCAAGTCATGCAAAGGAGAAAGAAGAAATTAAGGTTTGGGGACATATCGAAGATTTAAATGGAGAGATTTATGTAACTGATACCAATAAAATAGAGTTTCATGTTAATTCCTTTCATGCAGGTAGATATGTAGAAATAAGAACTTTATTTCCAAGTCAAATGATTACCCATACAAGTCGTGGAGAAAATGTACCTAGATTGGAACAAGTAATCGAAGAAGAAACTTCTTGGGCAGAGGAGGCGAATAATAGAAGAAAGAGAAAAGAAATAACTAAAATGATAATCGCTATGGGAGTTAATATAGGAGCTATTATTTTAACAATTTTTAGTATTCGATCTACTTTAAAAATGGGAAAGAAAATGAAAAGTTATAAAAAATTACAACCAACACAAGAAATTGAATATTTTCGTGAAATACCAAGAGAGGATGCTACTCCAGCGGAAGCTTTAGCACTTTTTAAAAAGCAAATAGGTGGTTTTCAAAATAGTATTTATTTAGGAAGAATATTTTCTGCTACATTACTTGATTTAAGTTTAAAGAAAAAGATTGAATTGGAAGAAAAAGATAAAATAATAACAATCAAAATATTAGATCAAGATTTACAAGAGTTAGAAAATGCTAAAGAGGAAAAGGCTATTTTTGACTTTTTAAAAGTGGCAAGTCAAAAAAATGATGGCAAGATAACAACAAAAGAATTAGAAAAATATATAAAAAAATCCTCAAGTAAGGTGATTAAATTAGGAAATGAAATAGATCAAAAAACAGAAAAATCATTATATGAAAAACAATTAGCAGATGCTAAAGGAAAAGAAGAAAAAACAAAAGTTATTTCTTATCTTATCATGCTTTTTATTATGATTCCTTTTCTTATTTTTGGTTTTGCAATGTTAAATGCTTTTTCTATCATTGCCATTGGAATCCTACCACTTATTTTAGCCATTTTTGCACAAGGTATCATATATTTTATATTTTCTTGTAAAATCAATGTATTAACGCAAAAAGGAGTCGATGAAAACAGACAATGGGAAGGATTAAAAAAATATATGCAAGATTTTTCTATGTTGAATGAAAGAGAGATACCTGAAATTGCAATTTGGGAAAAATTTTTAGTTTATGCTACTGTGTTTGGAATAGCGGATAAAGTATTAAAACAACTAAAAGTAGTGTATCCTAATTTAAATGAGGAATGGAATACGAATCATTATGTGTATTTGTCTTTGATGATGAATGGTAATTTTTCCAATAGTTTTACCAATGCTATTACAAACTCTATGTCTACTGCTTATTCTTCTGGTACAGGAGCTGGAGGAGGATTCTCTGGTGGTGGCGGAGGCCGGACGGAGGACGGCGGTGGAGGTGGTGGAAGATAATTCACCACTCAAAATTTTAACGAAAGAAAGGAAATGAGAAAATGGATGAAGATAAATTATATGATTTGATTAAAAATATACCAGTTACTTTTGAAAATGAAGATCTAATAGAAGAAATAAAAGAAGATATTGCTCGGAAAAAATTATATTGCGGCATTACAGAAGGTAGAAAGACTACAACCAAGAAGAGAAAAAGTGGAGGAACCACAAGAGAGAATAGAAAATGTGACAAAAAATCAGGAACAAGAACAGCAAGAGGAAAAGCATGAAACAGAAGAAGGGATTTTTCCAAAAGAGTTAAGAAATAAAAATTTGGAAAGACAATATATCGGAATTTTATTAACTGATCCAAGATTGATAAAGAAATATTTTTATTTGTATGGAGAATGTAATTTTGAAGATCCAGAATTATTGAACTTATATAAAAGTATTCTTTTTACAGAAGGAGGAGCGTATACTAGTGAAGTAGCCAAAAAAGGATTTAGCTTTGCACAAGATAATGAAAGATCTTTTGAGTTAAAGAGTTTATTAAGAAGAGAAGTACAAGAAAAAAATTACAATATAGAGAAAATATACATCGATTTAAAGAAATTATTTGTATTGCGAAAAAATTATTTAGCAATTCCAATTCAAACCATACAAGATAAAGTAATAGAAATAAAAAGTTATGAATTATATGATAAAATGTCAGTAGAAGAAGTAGAAAATGCAGTAATTCAGGTAAATGATACTGAAAAATTTAAAAGAGCTATTTTGAGTGAAGGCTTAACCGACTTTTTAGAGTTAGGAGAAAATAATTTAACCAATGGATTGTCTTTGCCATTTCCTATCTTAACACAAGTGTTTAAAGGAATTCGAAAAGGGGAAACCATGGCATTTGCTATGCCATCTAATGCAGGAAAAAGTAGATTTACGGTTAATATAGCTGCTCATACTGCTTTGGTATATCAAAAAAAGGTGCTAATTATATCGAATGAAATGTCAGAAGAAAAAATGAGATTGTGTTTGATTACAACAATTTTAAATAATAAAGAAATACAAAAATTATATGGAATTGAAATTTCTAAAACAGAGGGAGAATTGTTGGATTTTAAATTTAGACCAGATGATAAGAAAAAGGTAAAAACAGATGAAGAGGGATTTGTTTTAAGAGAAGAGAAGGAGACGCAAAAAGAATTTGCAAAAAGATTATTAAAGGTTTCGAAAGAATTTGCACAAGTAATTGCGGTAACCAATTGGGTAAATAAACAGATAAAGAATTCCATTTATTTTATTAATATTACAGATCATACAAATGATGAATTAAAAAAGGTAATTATGAATTATTATTATAAAGAAAAGATAGAATATGTTTTTTATGATACATTAAAAACTGATACAGCCAATATTGGAATTGGAGAAGAATTAAAGAAAACTGCTACTATTTTATCTAATATTGCCCAGAATTTTGAAATTTATATTTGTTCTACTTTACAATTAGCAGAAAGTGATACTTTGCCAGTTAATTTAACTGTAAATGATTTAGCTGTAAGTCGAACGGTGAAAGAAGTTTTAGATACATTAGGTTTAATGAAACAAATTCATCGAGATACTCTTCAAAATTACGAATACTCTTTAGAAGAAGTGGATACAAAATTTTATGATTTAGAAAAATTTGAGAATCCTGATGTTAGATATTATGCATGTGTAGTAGATAAGAACCGTGCAGGAGCAAAACCTACTTTAGTTTTTCGCTTGAATCTAGCTTATAATGTTTGGGAGGAATTGGGGTACTTGAGATTGAAGCAAGAGGTAAATAAAAGAAAATAGTAGATAAATTCGATAAGGAGTAATTTATTGAGCAAATTAAAACAATTTGCTCTTTTTTCTTGACAAGTTAAATTTAAAATAGTATTATTGTATTATGCAAGTAATACAATAAGAAAGGAGATAGCTATGGAATGTGTTTTTGATAATGAAAGACCAATTTATATTCAATTGGTTGAAATGATACGAATTGACATTGTTTCTGGTAAATTTAAAAAAGGACAAAAATTACCTTCAGTAAGAGAGCTAGCACTTATCATGAAGGTTAATCCAAATACAATGCAAAAAGCATTAGCTGAATTAGAAAATGAAAAATTGATTTATACAGAAAGAACAAATGGTAAATATGTAACAGAAGATCAAAAATTAATTGAAAAAATGAAAAAACAATTAGCACAGGAAGAGGTTAATCATTATCTAAACAAGATGAAAAATATAGGAATAAGTTATGAATTAGCAGTAAAATACTTGCAAGAATTAGGAGGTCAAGATGGAATTAGTTAAGTGCCATAATCTAGGAAAAGAATTTGACAATAAAAAAGTTCTAAAAGATGTTAATTTAACCATTCCTAAAGGGAAAATTATAGGTTTACTTGGTAAAAATGGGATGGGAAAAACTACATTTCTAAAGTTAATAAATGATTTATTAATACCTACAACTGGAGAAGTGTTGATCAATGGGGAAAAGCCAAATATAAATTCGAAAAAAGTAATTTCGTATTTGCCAGAGAGAACTTATTTAGACAAGAGTATGAAAGTTTCACAAATAATAACATTTTTTGACGAATTTTATGATAATTTTAAGAAAGAAAAAGCGATTCAATTATTAAAAGATTTAGATTTAGATGTAAATTTAAAAGTGAGCAAAATGTCAAAAGGTATGCAAGAGAAATTACAACTAATATTAGTTATGAGTAGAGAAGCTGAATTATATATTCTAGATGAACCATTAGGAGGAGTAGATCCTGCAACTAGAGATTATATATTAGATACGATCCTTTCAAATTTTAGCGAAGGAGCAAGTGTGATCATATCTACTCATATAATAAGTGATATTGAAAGAATATTAGATGATGTTATTTTTATAGATAAAGGAGAAATTGTATTAACCGCTTCAGCTGATGAATTAAGAAAAAAAGAAAAGGCTTCAATCGATGAAATATTTAGGAGGTGTTTTAAATGTTAAAGAAATTATTAAAATATGATTTAAAATGGTGCTTTAAACCGTTATTAATATTTTATATATTAGCAATTTTTTTCTCCATCATGGTAAGATTGATTGAGAGTTTTGAACAGAGTTTAATAGTCCTAATAATTGACAAGATATGTTGTGGTGTTGTTATTGCAATGATAGTAAATATACTCATAAATTGTTTTATGAGAAATTGGGCAAGATTTTTAAGAAATATTTATAAGGATGAATCCTATTTGACTCATACTCTGCCTGTAAGTAAAAATAAGATCTATCTATCAAAGATTTTAACAGCAATTATAACATTAATAACTTCCTTTATTGTTATCGTTATTTGTCTTGCCATTGCTATTTTAAATAAAGACACTTGGATGATATTAAAAGAATCTTTAAAACAATCAGCAATATATTTTGATAGTTCAGTATTTAGTTTCATATTGGTAATGATTATCACAATATTTTTTGAATTTTTATTTCTGATGATGAGTGGAATATTAGGAATTATAATAGGACACAGATCAAACAATTTAAAAATAGTTAAATCCATAATAATCGGTTTTGCAATATATATGATATTATCATCTATGTCATTAGGAGCATTATTGGTTGCAGGATTACTAAATTCAGATATAATGTCTTTGTTTCATAATATTGAGGTAAGTTCAAATGCACTTAAAAGTATGATGTTAGTTGGTATAATAGTATATGCTATCTATAATTTAGGGATTTACTTTATAGGTAATAAATTATTAAGTAAAGGTGTAGACATAGATTAAGTAATAGATAAATTACAAAAAGTAGGGCAAGTAATTAAGTTGAAAATTGCTTGCCTTTACGGTATAATCAAAACATAGATAGTAAAAATTGTAGGGGGAGGAATTATATATGAATAAAACAGCATGGATATTTTCATATAAACTAAAAAAAGGTGTAAGT
>CASAUJ010000014.1 GCA_949118805.1 uncultured Clostridia bacterium
TCCTCCTTTAATTTATTCTAGGGTTATTTTAAAGAAAAAATAGAAATTTGTCAATGATTGTTATCATTTTTATTTTCTAAAAATTTATTTTATTAGGGATAAAATCTAATTTAGTTGTTTTTTTCTACAAAAATCTTGCAAAAAGATACCTAAAATGATAAAATGAGAGAAATGAAATTTAGGAGGGTAAAAGATGAAACTATTACTAAAAAATGGAACATTAATTGACTACAAAACGAATACTTTTGAGAAAAAAGATATTTTAATTGAAGATGACAAAATCAAAAAAATCGGAAATGAAATTTCAGAAACAGCAGACCAAATGATTGACTGCACAAATCTTAATATAATACCTGGAATGATTGATATGCATTGTCATTTAAGACAACCTGGATTTGAGCATAAAGAAACAATCGAAACAGGTAGCAAAAGCGCCGTTTGTGGTGGTTTTACTACAATTTGTCCTATGCCCAATACAAAACCAACTCCAGATAGCGCTATTGTTTTGCAAGAAATTATAGAAGAAGCAAAAAAAGTAAATCTTTGTAATATTCTTCCTTATGCTTCTGTATCCAAAGGAGAAAAAGGAGAAGAATTAAATGACTTTGAGGCATTACAAAAAGCAGGAGCCATTGCTTTTTCAGATGATGGTATGCCAGTAGTAGATAGTAGAATGATGAGAGAAGCTATCATTCAAGCAGATCAATTAGGAACCTTTGTATCATCCCATTGTGAAGAAAAATCTGTGGCAGCTGGTGCGATTCATGCAGGAAAAGTAGCAGAACAATTAGGGGTAGAAGGTGTATTACCAGAAGCAGAAGAAATTATGGCAGCAAGAGAAATAGTGTTAGCAGAAACCAATGAAGTAAGAGCCCATATTTGCCATATCAGTACGAAAACAACAAAAAATATGGTAAGAGATGCGAAAAAAAGAGGCGTAAAAATTACTTGTGAAACTTGTCCTCATTATTTTGCTTTTACAGTAGATGAAGTTTTAAATTCAGGTGTTAATGCAAAAATGAACCCTCCATTAAGAGAAGAAAAAGACAGACTTGCCATTATTGAGGGATTAAAAGAAGGAACCATTGATGCTATTATTACAGACCATGCACCACATGCAGAAGAAGAAAAGAAGAAGGGATTAGCAAGTGCACCAAATGGAATTATTGGATTTGAAACCGCTTTACCAGCAGAAATTATGAATTTAGTCGACACAGGAGACTTATCTTATTTAGATTTAGTAAAAGTTACTTCTTATAATCCTGCACAATTACTAAAAATTGATCGTGGAACAATTGAAGAAGGAAAAGTAGCAGATATTACTATTTTTGATCCAAATGAAACCTATACTTATACAAAGGAAATGATTGTATCGAAATCAAAAAATAGCCCTTTCATTGGAAAAGAATTAAAAGGAAGAGTCCACTATACGATTGTTGGTGGAAGAGTAGTTTATGAAAAAGGAAAATCTTTTTAAAAAGTTAAGGGAAAGGATTTTAGAAAAGATGAAAAACTTATTTTTATGGTATCCAAAATGTTCTACTTGTCAAAAGGCAAAAAAATACTTAGAGAATAACCATATTCCATTTGAAGAACGTCATATAGTAGAAGAAACTCCAACCAAAGAAGAATTAGCAAAGTGGATTAAACAAAGCAAAATAGAAGTAAAAAAATTTTTTAATACAAGTGGTTTAAAATACAAGGAACTAAATTTAAAAGAAAAATTACCAAATATGTCAGAAGAAGAAAAAATTGAATTATTAGCTTCTAATGGAATGTTAATAAAAAGACCACTATTCATAAAGGAAGAAATGGTTCTGATAGGATTTAAAGAAAAAGAATGGGGAGAATTAATATGAATGCAATTGACAAATTGATTAAAAAAATAAAAGAAACAAACAATCCAACTGTAATAGGATTAGATCCTAGATATGAAATGTTACCTAAAAGTGTCACAAGTAAATATTCGCAAGATTTGGAAGGGGTAGCAGAAGCGATTCTTGAATTTAATCGAAATTTGATTGACCATGTTTATGATATCATACCAGCAGTAAAGCCACAAATTGCTTTTTATGAAATGTATGGCATACCAGGAATGGAAGCTTTTAAAGAAACTTGTCGTTATGCAAAAGAAAAGGGAATGCTTGTAATAGCAGATAGTAAAAGAGGAGATATTGGTTCAACAGCACAAGGGTATGCAAATGCTTTTTTAGGAAAAACACCTATTGGAGAAATGCAAGAAGCAATCTATGATGTGGATTTTGTAACAGTAAATCCTTACATGGGAACCGATTGTGTGAAACCATTTGTAGAAGATTGTAAAAAATATAACAAAGGAATTTTTGCTTTAGTAAAAACATCGAATCCTTCTTCTGGCGAACTACAAGATTTGAAATTAGAAAATGGAAAAGAAGTTTACAAGCAAGTAGCAGAATTAGTAGAAAAGTGGGGGGAAGAATTAAGAGGAGGAAATGGATATAGCAGTGTGGCAGCTGTTGTGGGAGCAACTTATCCCGAACAATTAAAACAAATTCGAACAATAGCACCTCATACGTATTTTCTTATTCCAGGTTATGGGGCACAAGGTGGGAAAGCAAAGGATATTGCATTAGGTTTTGATGCGAAAGGATTAGGAGGAATTGTAAATGCTTCTAGAAGTCTAATGTGTGCTTATCAATCTGATCGATGGAAAGAACAATTTAAAGAAGAAGAATATGGAAAAGCGACTCGAGCGGAAGCCTTAAGAATGAAAGAAGAATTAAATGAGGCAATTCAAATGGAAAATAATTAATCTTTAGGAAAGAAAAAGGAGGAAAACGGATATGGCAGAACAAATGTTAGCAGAATTAGTAAAAAAAGAAGCATTAAAACCAGATATTTTTAAGTTTAGTGTAAAAGCACCTGCTATTGTAAAAGAAGCAAAACCAGGAAATTTTATTGAAATTAGAATTACAGAACAAACAGAGCCTTTTTTAAGAAGACCCATTAGTATTTATAACTTAGATAAAGAAAATGGAATCTTAGAATTTATTTTTCAGGTAAAAGGAAAGGGAACTGAAATTTTAACCAAAAGGGAAGAAGGGCAAACAATCGATATCATCGGACCAATTGGTTATGGAACGTTTCAATATGAAAAATATCAAAAAATTGCTATTATTGGGGGAGGAATTGGAATCTTTCCTTTGTATGAGTTAGCAAAATGTGCCAAAAAGGAAGGAAAAGAAGTATCTACTTATCTTGGTTTTCGAAGTAAGGATTTTGTTGTATTAGAAAAAGAATTTGAAGAAGTTTCAAATGAATTAGTAATAACAACAGATGATGGTAGTTATGCAAAACCAGGGTTTGCTATTCAATATTTAGAAAAAGAAATCCAAATGGAAAAAATAGATGCTATTTATGCATGTGGCCCATTACCAATGTTAAAAGCTGTACAAAAGCTAAGTCTGGAAAAAGATATTCCCTGTCAAATTTCCTTAGAGGAAAAAATGGCATGTGGTTTAGGAGTATGCCTAGGATGTGCTGTTAAAACAACTAAAAGTCCAAAGGAGGCTCCAGAATATTGGCATGTTTGTAAAGCGGGACCAGTGTTTCAAGCAAAAGATGTAGAAATTTAAATTACAATAGTAAGGAGGAGAAAAATGAATACAGAAGTAAATTTAGCAGGAATTAAAATGAAAAACCCAGTTACAGTAGCTTCTGGAACTTTTGGATATGGAAGAGAATTTAGTCATTTTTTTGATTTAAGTAAATTGGGTGGAATAATTACAAAAGGGACTTCATTAAAGCCTAGAAGTGGAAACAAACCATCTAGAGTTTGCGAAACAGCAAGTGGTATGCTAAATAGTATTGGATTACAAAATCCTGGTGTAGAATATTTTGCACAAAATGATCTTCCATTTCTTAGAAAATTTGATACGGCTATTATTGTTAATGCTTGTGGAAGTAGTATTGAAGAATATGTAGAACTTTGTAAAATATTAAATACTCTAGAAATTGATGGGGTAGAGTTGAATTTATCTTGTCCCAATGTAAAAGAAGGATGTATGGCTTTTGGGAATACTTATGAAGGAGTAAAAAAAGTAACCTCTGAAGTAAGAAAAGTTTTGGATAAACCTTTGCTTGTAAAATTGACACCAAATGTCACAGATATTGCATCAATAGCCAAGGCAGTAGAAGATGCAGGAGCAGATGGTGTGTCTTTAATCAATACGCTATTAGGTATGAAAATTGATATTGATAAAAGAAAGCCAGCTTTAGCTAATAATATGGGAGGACTATCTGGTCCTGCTATTAAACCAGTAGCTGTCCGTATGGTATATCAAGTAGCACAAGCAGTAAACATTCCTGTATTAGGAATGGGAGGAATCATAAATGGAGAAGATGCAATTGAGTTTATGTTAGCAGGTGCAACTGCCATTTCAATTGGTGCTGGAAATTTTATGAATCCCTATACAAGTGTAAATACAGTAGAAGGAATTGAAAAATATATGGAGAAATATAAGATTCAAAATATTAATGATATAATAGGAACAGTTCAAATGAATTAAAATCGAAAATGAAGAATAGAATCAATCGATAGGAGTTTTAAAGAAATGGAAATAATCGTAGGAAAAACGGCTGGATTTTGTTATGGCGTAAAAAGAGCAGTAGAAGGAGCAACCCAAATAGCGAACCATACTAAAAATACCGTTTATTGTTTAGGAGAAATTGTACATAATAGACAAGTAATTGAAAAATTAGAAAATTTGGGAATACAATTTATTCAAACAATAGAAGAAGCAAATGAAACTGTTATCATACGTGCTCATGGGGTTCCCAAAAAAATTTATAGCCAAGCAAAAGATAGAAAAATAAAAGTATGTGATTATACTTGTCCTAAGGTTTTAAAAGTACAAGAAATAGCTAAAAATTATAGTGAAAAAGGATTTTTCATTTTTTTGCTTGGAGATAGAGAACACCCAGAAAATATTGCTACTATAAGCCATTGTGGGAAAGATTATTATATATTGGAAAAGGAAGAAGACATTATAGAAGCAGTTAACGTGTTTGAAAATACCAATAAAAAGAAATTATTACTCTTATCGCAAACAACTTATCATTTAGAAAAATTTAATAAAATTGAAAAAAAGATCCAACAGATATTAAAAAGAGATGTAGAATTTGTAATAAAAAATACAATATGTAGAGCAACTGCACTAAGACAAGAAGAAACAGAAGACATTTCAAAAAAGGTAGAGCAGATGATCATTATTGGAGGAAAAAATAGTTCCAATACAAAAAAATTATATGAAATTGCCAAAAGAAATTGTGAAAATACGATCTTAGTTGAAACAATAGAAGAGTTAAAAGGAAGATGCTTTTTCAATAAAATAGGAATTATGGCAGGTGCTTCTACACCAAAGGATAGTATTGAAAGTGTCATTTATTTTTTAAATTTAGAAAATAGAAAAAAAGAAGGGGGGAATTAACATGACAAGAACAGAATTAAAAAGGAGTGCAAAAGAACAAATACAGGGAAAGATAGGAACTTTATTTGTAATGTCTTTAATTGTTTTTATGATTTTAACAGCATGTGCTATTATTTTAGTGATAGGAAGTATTGCAACATTTATTGTTGTACCAGCATTTTCACTATCATTTTGTATGATATACTTGAAATTAACAAAAAATGAAGAAATTATGATAGGGGATTTATTTTTAGGATTTAGTGCAACAGGAAAAGCTGTTTGGTTAAAAATTATTACCAGTTTCTTTATCTTTTTGTGGTCTTGTTTATTTGTAATACCAGGTATAATAAAGCAATATTCATATGCAATGGGATTTTATATCTTAGCAGAAAATCCAGAATTGACAGCAAGAGAAGCACTAGCAAGAAGCAAAGAAATAATGAGAGGGCATAAAATGGAATTATTTATTTTGCAATTGTCTTTTATTGGATGGTATTTCTTAGTGGGAATTACATTTGGTCTTGCTTCTATCTATGTTGCACCATATATAAATGCAACTACTGCTAATTTTTATAACACAATTAAATAAGGCATCTTTATAAAATGTTGATGTGCAATGGGGACGTTTCTTTTTTTACATTTTTTATTAAATGTGAAAAAAGAAACGTCCCCATTGCACATCAAAAAACGACATAAAGATATAAAATTTGAAAAAAATATTGTATAAAAAAATTGAGTTTGATATAATTTAAAAAGAAATTATGTCATAAGATTAAGAGGAGGAAAAAGTATGCAGGAAAAAGAAAAAAGAGAATGTTGTTGTGGAGAGAAGAAAAAAGAAAAATTTGTAGAAGAACTTTTTTCAGAATATAAGCCAATCAAAGATAATTTAATTCAAATGTTAAATGAAGTTCAAGAACATTATGGTTACATCCCTATGGATATACAAAAAGAATTATCAGAATTTCTGTCTATTCCAATGGCAGAAATATATGGAGTGGTTACTTTCTATTCAAGATTCTCATTAAAACCGAAAGGAAAGTATAATATTTCTGTATGTTTAGGAACGGCATGTTTTGTAAAAGGTTCTCAAAAAATTATGGATCGATTATTAGAACGATTACAAATTCAACCAGGAGAAACAACAAAAGATGGATTATTTTCAATTGAAGAAACAAGATGTGTTGGGGCATGTGGTTTGGCTCCTGTTTTTACAGTAAATGGAGAGGTTTATGGAAAAGCAACGGTTCAGAAATTAGATCAAGTATTAGATGAATTGATGAAATTATAAATGGAAATGAAGAAGGAGGAAAGGTATGAAAACGAGAAATGAACTTCATCAAATAAGAGAAGAAAAAAAGAAGGAATTGGATTTGAGAGTTAATACCAAATCAGATACAAGAGAAAAACATATCTTGGTTTGTCATGGAACAGGTTGTACTTCTTCGAAATCACCTCAAATATTAGACGAATTTAAAAGGATCTTAAAGGAAAAGAAAATAGAAAATGTAAAAGTAATAAAAACAGGTTGTTTTGGTTTGTGTGCCAAAGGCCCTATTGTAATTATTCGACCAGAAGATACTTTTTATGCTATGGTAAATCCAGAAGATTGTGAAGAAATTATCCAAACTCATATCATAGAGGGCAAGCGACTAGAAAGATTACTAGCCAAAGATATCGATGGAACAAAGGTGAATTCTTTAGATGATTTAAACTTTTATAAAAAACAAAAGAGAATAGCTCTCAAAAATTGTGGTATCATTAATCCAGAAGAAATTGATGAATATTTAGCAATGGAAGGATATTTAGCATTCGAAAAAGTCTTAACTGAGATGACACAAGAGGAAGTAATAGAAGAAATTAAAAAATCAGGAATTCGAGGAAGAGGAGGAGCTGGCTTTCCAACTGGTATCAAGTGGGAATTAACAAAACAAGCAGAAGAAAAACAAAAATATGTAGTTTGCAATGCGGATGAAGGAGATCCAGGTGCTTTCATGGATCGAAGTATTTTAGAAGGAGATCCTCATTCTGTATTAGAGGCAATGGCAATTGCTGCTTATTGTATCGGAGCTAATAAGGGATATATTTATGTAAGAGCAGAATATCCAATTGCAGTAAAACGTTTGCAAATTGCTATTAACCAAGCGAGAGAGTATGGTATATTAGGACAACATATTTTTGATACCGATTTTGATTTTGATATTGAAATTAGATTAGGAGCTGGTGCTTTTGTTTGTGGAGAAGAAACCGCTTTGTTAGAATCGATCGAGGGAAAGAGAGGACAACCAAGAGTAAAACCTCCTTACCCAGCTAATTCTGGTTTATGGGGAAAACCAACCTTAATTAATAATGTAGAAACTTATGCCAACATTGCCCAAATTATTTTAAAAGGAAGCGATTGGTATGCTTCGATTGGAACGGAAAAATCAAAAGGAACAAAGGTATTTGCTTTAGGTGGGAATGTAAATAATATTGGATTAGTAGAAGTACCTATGGGAACTACTTTAAGAGAAATTGTTTTTGAAATTGGGGGAGGAATTCCAAATGGAAGAGAATTTAAAGCTGCTCAAACAGGAGGCCCTTCTGGTGGATGTATTCCAAAAGAACATTTAGACACCCCTATTGATTATGAATCTTTAAAAGAAATTGGATCGATGATGGGATCTGGTGGACTAATTGTTATGGATGATACAAAATGTATGGTTTCTCTTGCAAAATTTTATTTAGAATTTACAGTTAGTGAAAGTTGTGGAAAATGTACTCCTTGTCGTATTGGAACCAAAAGAATGCTTGAAATTTTGGAAAGATTATGTAGGGGAGAAGGAACAGAAATGGATCTTTATAAATTGGAGAAATTAGCTTCTAATATTCAAAAAGCAAGTATTTGTGGTTTGGGACAAAGTGCTCCTAATCCTGTAATTAGCACTTTAAAATATTTTCGTGAAGAGTTCAAGGAACATGCAATAGAGAAAAAATGTAGAGCTTTAGAATGTAAAGCGATGTCAAAAATAATGATTCAAGAGGAAAAATGTAAAGGTTGTGGTTTATGTCAAAAATCTTGTCCAGTCAATGCCATTGAAGGAGAAGCAAGAGAAAAAAGAATCATTAACCAAGAAAAATGTATAAAGTGTGGTACTTGTTTAGTAAGTTGCCCATTTAAAGCAATTGGGAATTAGTCTACTTTAAAATGTTATGAATGATAATTTTTTTGAAGAATTTGTGATGGAAATTGTGATTCATAAGAAATATTTAAGTAAAAAACTGTTAGAAATGTTAAAACAAGATCCAATTACATTTCCAATTGATGATCCAATCAAAGAAAAAGGAGAGAAAAATGAAAGAAGAATTAGTAACCTTAACCATAGATGAACAGGAAATAAAGGTAAAAAAAGGAAGCACCATTTTACAAGCAGCAAGACAAGCAGGAATTGATATTCCAACTTTGTGCTTTTTAAAAGATATCAATGAAGTAGGGGATTGCCGAATGTGTATCGTTGAAGTAGAAGGAAGAAGAGGATTTGCTACTTCTTGTATTCAGCAAGTAGAAGAAGGAATGGTGGTACATACTAATACTCCAAATGTAATGGAAGCAAGACATGTAATATTAGACTTAATTATATCCAATCATGCAAAAGATTGTTTAACTTGTACTCGTTCTGGTAATTGTGAATTGCAAGTATTGGCAAATAAATTTAATATTACAAAAGTAGAATTTGAAGGAGAAAGAGCAGAACATGCCATAGATGATTTATCTCCATCAATTGTTAGAGATTTTAATAAATGCATTTTGTGTCGAAGATGTGTTGCAGCTTGTAAAAATGTTCAAAAAATTGGAGCCATTGATTGTATTAATAGAGGATTTGATTCTTGTATTTCCACGGTTGGAGATCATAGTTTAAATGATGTAAATTGTACTTTTTGTGGGCAATGTATTGAAGCTTGTCCAACAGGAGCTTTGCATGAAAAGGAAACCATTGATGAAGTTTGGATGAAATTAAAAGATCCAGAAAGTTATGTGATTGTCCAAACAGCGCCAGCTGTTCGTGTGGCATTAGGTGAAGAATTTGATATGCCAATTGGAACAAATGTAACAGGAAAGATGATTACAGCCTTAAAACGATTAGGCTTTGATAAAATATTTGATACTAATACAGGTGCTGATTTTACAATCATGGAAGAAGCCAATGAATTTATTGAGAGATTCTTAGAAAAGGATCATTTACCTATGATTACTTCTTGTAGTCCTGGTTGGGTACGTTATATAGAGATGAATTATCCAGAATTATTGCCTCATTTATCAACTTGTAAATCGCCACATCAAATGTTAGGAGCACTTTTAAAAACTTATTATGCAAAAAAAGAAGGGATAGATCCTAAGAACATATATGTAGTATCTGTTATGCCATGTATTGCAAAAAAATTTGAGAGACAAAGAAATGAAATGAAAAATGAAGGGCTTTTCGATGTCGATAATGTAATTACAACTCGTGAACTTTCGCGAATGATCAAACAAGCTAATATTGAATTTGTGAAACTAGAAGAAAACAAATTTGATCATCCTATGGGAGAAGCAACAGGAGCAGCTGCTATTTTTGGAACCACAGGTGGTGTTATGGAAGCTGCCCTTCGTACAGCACAAGATACTTTAACTGGCGAAAATTTAGAAAAAATTAAGTTTGAAGAAGTACGTGGAGGTGAGGGCATCAAAAAAGCAATGGTAAGGATTGCAGGGAAAGAAATCAAAGTAGTTGCAGCTAGCGGATTAGCCAATGCCCAAAAAATATTAGAGGAAATAAAATCTCGGAAAAGCAGATTATCAATTTGTAGAAATCATGGCATGTCCAGGCGGATGTGTTATGGGGGGAGGGCAACCAATAAAAAGTGCTAAGATACGTGCAGAGATAGATGTAAGGAAGAAAAGAGCAGAGAGTCTTTATACAATTGATGAAAAAAGCAACCTTCGTAAATCTCATGAAAATCCAGTAGTTAAGAAAATTTATGAAGAATTTCTAGAAAAACCAGGAAGTTATCGAGCAGAAAAGCTATTACATACTACTTACCAAGAAAGAGAAAAATATCAAATTTAATTTGAGAAAAACGCTTGCATAATTTTAAAAAATATAGTATATTTTTTAAGAGGTGCAAAAAATGACAAAAATTTTTAAAAGAGGACAAGAAGTAAATAGAAAAAAGATCACAGTTCAATTAACTGTTGTTTTTGCATTTGATTTATGCAAAATTATAAATTTTGTTTAAAAAGATACTTATTTTTAAGAAATAGTATCTTTTTTTGTACCAATAAAATAAAAGGAGGAAATTTATGGAAGAGAAAAAATTACTATTAGATGTAAACGAAAAACCGAAAATGGCAAAGTGGATTGTTTTAGCCATTCAACATGTATTTGCAATGTTTGGTGCAACTATATTAGTACCAATTTTAGTAAATTCATCTGCTGGAGAAACCGTATTAACGATTCCAGTTGCGTTGGTCACATCAGGAATTGGAACTTTAATTTATATTTTATGTACAAAAGGAAAATCACCTGTATATTTAGGAAGCTCTTTTGCTTTTATTGCACCATTAACGGCTGCTTTTCTAAAAGGGGGAACAGCAGGTGCTATGACAGGGATTATGGCAGTAGGATTGATTTACATTGTTTTTGCAATGATTATTAAATTAGTAGGAAAAAACTGGCTAGACAAATTATTACCACCAGTTGTCATTGGACCAATGATTATGATTATTGGATTAGGATTAGCACCAAGTGCAATTTCACAGATTGGTCTTGGAAATGGAACTGAAATTGATTGGAGAGCAGTAGGGGTTGCTTTTATTACTTTTTTAACAACAGCAATTGTAATGGTAAGAGGAAAAGGATTTATTAAAATCATACCATTTTTGATTGGGATTCTAGTAGGCTATTTATCAGCAATTTGTTTTGGGTTAGTGAATTTTGGACCAGTAGCAGAAGCATCTTTCTTTAGTTTACCAAATTTCATGATTCCATTTGTAAGTTACACACCAAATTTATCAGCTTTATTAACAATTGCACCAATTGCTTTAGTAACAATGTGTGAGCATATTGGAGATCATACAGCATTGAGTACTATAATTGGAAAAGATTTATTAAAAGAACCAGGATTAGACAGAACTTTATTAGGAGATGGAATTGCAACTTTTATTGCAGGACTATTAGGAGGACCAGCTAATACAACTTATGGAGAAAATACTTCTGTGGTTGGAATGACAAAAATAGCTTCTGTGTGGGTAATTGGATTGGCTGCGATTTTTGCAATTTGTTTAGGCTTTTTAGGGAAATTTACTGCTCTTGTATCTACGATTCCAAATGCTGTATTAGGAGGAGTTTCTTTGCTACTTTATGGATTTATAGCAGTAAATGGACTAAAAGTATTAATTCAAAATCAAATAGATTTTGCTAAAGCTAAAAATGTAGTAGTCGCTTCTACTATGTTAGTACTAGGATTAGGAGGAGCTGCGATCTCTATTGTATCTGGGGATCTATCAATTACCATTTCAGGAATGAGTTTAGCAGCCATCATAGGAATTCTATTAAATCTTTGTTTACCAAATGAAAAAGAAGAAAAAAGAAAAGAAATTACAGAAGAAGAGAAAAAAGAAGAAATTAAAATTTAGAGTGGGAGATTATTATAGGGACGTTCCTTAAAATCCCCATTTTGGGGATTTTAAGGAACGTCCCCCGAATCACCACCTTAAGAAAGGAAAAAAAATGAAAGCAATTATTTTAGATAATCCATTAATTCAACATAAATTATCAATTATTAGAAATAAAAAGACAGGAACAAAAGAATTTAGAGAAATTATAGGCGAGATTGCTACTTTTTTATGTTATGAAGCAATGTCAGATGCCAAGTTAGAGGAAATAGAAATTGAAACTCCAATGGGGAAAACGAAGGTAAAAAGATTAGATGAAAATCAATACGCTTTTGTTCCTATTTTAAGAGCTGGAACAGGAATGCTAGATGGTTTATTAAAGGCTATGCCAAATGCAAAAATAGGACATGTAGGTTTGTATCGTGATGAAGAAACTTTAAAACCAGTTCGTTATTATTATAAAATGCCAAAAGATATTGCTAATCGTGAAGTAATTGTCTTAGATCCTATGCTTGCAACTGGTGGATCAGCAACTGATACGATTACAATGTTAAAAGAAGATGGTGTTAAAAAGATAAAATTTTTATGTATTTTAGCGGCTCCAGAAGGAATTCGAAAATTAGAAGAAATTCATCCAGATGTTAAAGTATATACAGCATCAGTAGATGAGAAATTAAATGAGATAGGATATATTGTGCCAGGTCTTGGGGATGCTGGAGATCGAATTTTTGGAACAAAATAAGAAAAAAGGCTAGTCAAATATTCCAAAGGAAAAGGAATTTTGAACTAGCTCTTTTTTATAGTCTTATCTGTTGTTATTTTGTTTTTCATTATTCTTGTTGTTTTGATTATTATTGTTATTGTTGTTGTTGTTTTGGTTTTCTTTATTATTTTTCTTTGACATGAAAAGCACCTCCATTCAAGTTTCAATAATATTTTACCCTCAGAATAAAAAAATATACTGAATGGATTTGTTTTTTTTTAGTATTTGATATATAATGAAAAAAATTGGAGAATCAAAAATAAAACAAAATGAATATAATAAATTGGAGGTCCAAAATGAGTTTTAAAAATAAGAAATTAGAAGAATTTAATGAGTACATAAAATTTAGAAAAGTGGCAATCATAGGAATGGGAGTTAGTAATTTACCTTTATTAGATTATATGTATCAAAAAAAAGCATTTGTTACGATTTTTGATGAAAAAGAAAGTACAATGATGGCAAAAGAAATTATGGATAAAATAACGAATTATAATTTCAACTATCATTTTGGCAAAGATTGTTTAAAAAAATTAGAAGGATTTGATCTTATTTTTCGTTCACCAAGTTGTTTGCCCACCAAATTAGAATTAAAACAAGAAGCAGATCGAGGGGCTATCATTACTACTGAAATTGAAATGCTAATGGAAATGTGTCCTTGTAGAATAGTGGGAATTACAGGAAGCGATGGAAAAACAACAACAACAAGTTTAATCAATAGCATTTTGAAAAAATCTGGTTATCACACTTTTTTGGGTGGAAATATTGGAATTCCTATTTTTACACAATTAGAAGAAATGACGCCAGAAGATATTGTGGTTTTAGAATTAAGTAGTTTTCAATTAATGGGAATGAAAGTAAGTCCAGATATAGCAGTCATTACTAATATAACTCCAAATCATTTAAATATTCATAAAGATTATGAAGAATATATAGAAGCGAAAAAAAATATATTTCGTCATCAAAAGGAAAATGGTATACTAATTCTAAATTATGATAATGAAATAACAAGAAACTGTGAAAAAGAGGCCATTGGAAAGGTTATATTTTTTAGTCATAAAGAAAAATTAGAAAATGGATTCATAATAGATGGGAATACGATAAAAGAATGTGAAGATAGTATACGAAAACATATTCTTACAAAAGAAGATATTATTTTAAGAGGAACACACAATTTAGAAAATATTGCAACTGCAATAGCTGCTACCAAAACACTTGTAACCATAGAAGAAGCGACTGATGCAATCAAAGAATTTACACCAGTTGAACATAGAATCGAATTGATTAGAGAAATTCAACAAGTGAAATGGTATAATGATTCAGCTAGTTCTTCTCCTAGTAGAACATTATCAGGTCTCCATGCTTTTGAAGAAGATATTATTTTAATTGCTGGTGGTTATGATAAAAATCTAGATTACAAATTACTTGCTGCGCCAATTGTAAAAAAAGTAAAAGCACTATTACTTATTGGGCAAACTTCTGGAAAGATTTTTGATGTAGTAAAAGAAGAACTAGAAAAACAAAATAAGCAATTAGATATTTATATGTGCGAAAATTTAGAACAAACTGTCACATTAGCTAAAAAGTTAGCAAAACCAGGAAATGTTGTTTTATTTTCACCTGCTAGTGCTAGTTTTGATATGTTTAAAAATTTTGCAGATAGAGGAAATCAATTTAAATCTTTTGTTCATTCTATTTCATAAAACATTAGTATAACACTTTCTTTACTTGATACATATAATATACAAAATAATGAGGAGGTTATAATATGTATCATGAGTCTTATGAAGATTATATAAGAAGTATTTTGGGATATCCAAATTATGAAAGTACATACAATCGAAATCAAGAAAATGTAATAGCCTTAGAAAGCTGTTATCCTGAAATTTATAAAGTGGTTTATCCTAGAATATGTCAAGTATGTAGTAGCAATACCAAACCAGTAACAGAAGAATTAATTGAAGAATTGACAGACGAAATCTACCAAACCATAGAGAATGACAATGAAATTAATGTTACCATTAATTTAACAAATGAAATAGGGAATATTCCTGAAAATCGTAGCATAAATTCTGCCAATAAAATCAATAAAGGAAAAGAAAATAGAGGGGAAGAGAGAAGATTTAGAAATCGTACTTTACAAGATTTAATTCGTATTTTATTAATCAGAGAATTATTAGGAAAGCCAGGAAATCGTCCTCCAATGCATCCGAATTATCCACCAATGAGACCACCTTTTCCACCACATCCAGGACCAAGACCACCAATTATGCCTCGTGATTTATATGAAATATAATTTGTATAAGAAAAACAACCTTGCTAGGAAGTGAATCCAGTAAGGTTGTTTTTCACTATCTAAGGAGGAACAAAAATTAGGTAATGTCTACTTTAAGTGTTGCCTCCGAAAATTAGGAACTTTAAAAAAGATCCTAGATATCTTCTAAAACTATATAAATATCGTTTGTCAGTATAACATAATATTATGTAAAAGTCAACTGTTATGATGCTTTTTAACAAAAAAAGGAAAAAATTTTATAAAATTCAATTTTTATTTTTAAATAGATACGCATAGAATCAAAAAATATGTCAAAACTAAATTTGAGAAAAAAAGAAAGGTGGTAAAGTTATGAAAGTAAAAGATTGTATGTGTCATGAAGTATATTCTGTAACACCAGAGACAACAGTAAATCAAGTGGCAAAATTAATGAATGAAAAACATGTTGGATGTATTCCTGTTTGTGATGACAATAATTGTATTTGTGGAATTGTAACAGATCGTGATATTTTGCTTCGTGTAGTGGCTTGCGATAAAGATACAAACCAATGTAAAGTAAGTGATGTTATGACTTGTAATGTATGTACTTGCAAAGAGGAAGAAGAGATGACAAATGCAGAAAGCAAAATGTCTCAAAATCAAATTAGAAGACTTCCTGTTTGTGATCAAGATAATAAAGTAGTAGGTATTTTAACATTAGGAAATTTAGCACAAAATGAAAGAGAATTAGGAGTTCAAGAAGTTTGTAAAACAATGAAAGGAATTTGTGATTGCAACGAACAAAAAAATGCAGAATAAAAATAGATAAATCAAAAAAGAACGGATAATATACCGTTCTTTTACATACAATAAGATAGGAGGAGAGAGATGATCATCGATGTATCTTATTGGACAAGAGTTCTAAAAAATATATTATATGTTGTTTTACTTTTATTCGGATTGTTTATTGCATTACATCTATCTATTTTTTATATGCCATTTTTAGTGGCTTTTATTATCTCTTTAATGATAGAGCCAGCTATAAAATTCATTATGGAAAAAACAAAGCTTTCACGTAGATGGAGTTCTATTATTATTTTTATCATAGTATCTGTGTTAATTATTGGAAGCTTAGCATGGATTTTAATTACTTTATTTTCTGAATCTTCTAGTTTATTACAAGGATTGAACAATTATATTGATAAAGCATATACTCAATTCCAAAAATTGATAGAAAGTTTTCAGTTTGATAAAATCCATTTATCAAATGAAATTTTAATGGTTATTCAAAACTCAACAGGAAATTTATTAGAAACAGCCTCAAACTGGTTAAGAAATGCATTAACAGGACTTATTAATGTTGTTACAAGTTTACCATCTATTGCTATTTGTGTAGGAATATCAGTAGTCGCATTGTATTTCATTTGTGTAGACAAAATATATATATTGGACCAAATAGAACATCACTTGCCTAAAGTTTGGGTACGAAAAATAGGAAGACATTTAAGAGATTTAATTCATACTTTAGGTGGTTATTTAAAAGCTCAAGCCACGTTAATTTTAGTATCTTTTATGATTTCCTTGATAGGATTGTACATTTTACAATTTTTAGGATTTAAAATAGAATATCCATTGTTAATAGCCTTATTTATTGGATTTGTTGATGCACTTCCTATTCTTGGATCAGGGAGTGTAATGGTACCATGGGCAATCTTATGTGCCATTAATGGAGACTTGAATTTAGGAATTGCAATTATTGTTTTATTAATTATTATGTCAGTAGCTAGACAAATATTAGAGCCTAAATTAGTTAGCAAAAATATAGGAGTCCATCCAATTTTTACATTAATTGCGATGTATACAGGTTTTAAAGTAATAGGAATTATGGGTCTTTTAATTGGTCCCATTATTTTAATTATCTTTAAAAATATTTTTGCAAGTTTAATTGATCAAGGTGTATTCAAAACAATTTTTGATAGAAAATAATATGTCAAGGAGATGTCATGTGCAATGGGGACGTTTCCTTTTTCACATTAATAAAAATACTAAATATCTAATTTTTGTTTTTAAATGTGAAAAAGGAAACGTCCCCATTGCACATGACATCTCCTTTATAAACTAATTTAAATTATTCCCATTCAATGGTAGCAGGTGGTTTTGATGTAATATCATATACAACTCGATTAACATGATTCACTTCATTTACAATACGAGAAGATACTTTTTCTAATATCGGATAAGGAATTTTACTCCAAGTACCTGTCATAAAATCAGTGGTTTCAACAGCACGTAAAGCTATTGTATAATCATAAGTTCTTTCATCTCCCATGACACCAACTGATTTTAAATTTGTTAATACAGCAAAATATTGATGAATGCTTTTATGAAGTCCTGCATTAGCAATTTCTTCACGGAAAATACTATCTGCTTCTTTTAAGATGGTTAATTTATCATCTGTAATATCTCCAATTACACGAATGGCTAGTCCTGGACCTGGGAAAGGTTGACGATAAACTAAATTTTCAGGAATTCCTAGTTCTATTCCAGTTTTTCTAACTTCATCTTTAAATAAATCTCTTAATGGTTCAACAATCTCTTTGAAATCCACATAATCAGGTAATCCTCCGACATTATGGTGGCTTTTGATGACAGAACTTTTACCGAAACCACTTTCGATTACATCAGGGTAAATAGTTCCTTGTACTAAAAAGTCAACTGCTCCCAATTTTTTTGCTTCTTCTTCAAAAACACGTATAAATTCTTCCCCTATTATTTTTCTTTTACTTTCTGGATCTGAAATCCCTGCTAATTTTTTTAAGAATCTTTCTTTTGCATTTACTCGAATTAAGTTAATATCAAATTGATTTCTAAATACTTCTTCTACTTCATCTCCTTCATTTTTACGAAGAAGCCCATGATCTACAAAAATACAAGTTAAATTTTTCCCAATTGCCTTAGACAATAAAACAGCAGCTACGGAAGAATCAACTCCTCCTGATAGAGCACACAATGCTTTTTTATCTCCAATTTTCTCTTTTAATTTTTGAATACTTTCTTGTGCAAATGAAGAAATGATCCAATCTCCTGTACAATGACAAATATTAAATAAGAAATTTTCAATTATTTTTGTTCCATTTACAGAATGATTTACTTCTGGGTGAAATTGGATGCCATATAATTTCTTTTCCGTATTTTCTATCGCAGCATTTGGACAAGATAGGGTAGAGCCTGTATTTTTAAATCCTTCTGGTAAGACTTCTACATAATCTGTATGGCTCATTAAAAATTCATTTGTATTTTCAAATCCTTTAAATAAAAATGACGTATTATCAATGGAAACTTGCATTGTTCCATATTCACGTTTTGAGGCTCTTGTTACTTTTCCACCTAATAAATCAGACATAAGTTGCATTCCATAACAAATTCCTAAAATCGGAATTCCTAATTCAAAAATTTCTTTCGTACATTTTGGTGAATTTTCTCCATAAACACTAGCAGGTCCTCCTGTAAAGATAATTCCTTTTGGATTTTTTTCTTTGATTTTTTCAATGGAAAGATCAAAAGGAACTACTTCTGAATAAACATGACATTCTCTAACACGTCTTGCAATTAATTGGTTGTATTGTCCTCCAAAATCGAGGATCAAGATTAATTCATTTTTCACTTGTTTTACCTCCAAAATAAATTTGTTATATTGTATCATATGGAGGGAAAAAAGTAAAGAATTTGAATGATTTTGTCTTATAGTATCCCACTTGTTGGAAGATAACTATCATCTGGAGGATAAACAAATTCATCATTTGGTTTTTCTACTTTTTTAATAGAAGTTACCTTAATAATTGGCATTTCACCATGATAATCTCCTTTTGTAATTTCACCTGTTATTTCAACCCAAGTTTCTTCTTTCAAATCTTTGCTTTTTTCAGATTCGCATAAAAAACCAACAACAACAGATTGTAAATCAGAAGAAACAATCATATCTCGAGCTAAAATAAACTGATTTTCTTTGGTATCTAAAACACGATAGATATAACCTGTAAAATTGATTTTAACGCCAATATAATCAGCCAAATTTTCATGTACTGTTTTTAGAATATTAGTATAATTTTTGCTAGACAATTTAGTTATTTTATTTTGTGGTAAGCAAGAAGAATTAGAAAGGGAATGATTGGCACCATGAAAAATCTTGAAACTTACAATTCCCAGAATAACAATTACTAAAATAACAATTCCTGTAAAAAAAATCTTGAAGGTTTTACTCCCATTAATTTTTAGATGATAGACAAACATAAAAAACCTCTTTTCCAAAAATAATATAACTATTTGAATTTATGTAAAAGAGAAAAAAATATTACTAGAATTTAATCTTTCTAACTTGAAAAATTATAGAATATATAATATACTTTATAAGAAAATAAAGTAGACTTATTTTTTTGTAAAAAAAGGAGGAATTGCATGATAAAACGGTTAAAAATGATACCAGCGATTTTCTTTTTTGGGGTTGTTATTAGAAAAATAACAACTTATAAAAAAGAACGAAACAAATTGAAGTCAATCTTTTTGGAAGGATGCAAAACTGGCGAAAATATGGTATCCACTTATCAGGTTGGATTGAAAAAATCCCAGCCGAAAGCTCTTTTCTTTCGAGAAGGAAAGAACGGAAAATACTATGAAATTTTAGTATTGCATCGTTTTAGTGGAGGAATACCATATTACATTGAAGAAATCAATCCAAAGGATGGAATTGTGATAATTCTCATCTTTGATTTGAAATGTTTAAAAGATTATCTTACCGTTTGAAAAGTGCTTTCACCTCGTTCTCAAATGGGACGAGGTTTTTTCTTAAAAATACTTGATAAAAACCTCTTTTCATGATATAGTATGTTAGAAAAAATCTAAGAAGGGGCGGAAAATAAAAATGAGCATATTAAACAAAATATTTAAGTCATATAGTGAAAAAGAAGTAAAGAGGGTTATGCCTTTAGTAGAGCAAATTAATGGATTAGAAGAGACTATTTCAAAATTAACAGATCATGAATTAAGAGAGAAAACGAAGGCTTTTAAAGAAGCTTTACAAGCAGGAAAAACTTTAGATGATATTTTGCCAGAAGCATTTGCCGTAGTTAGAGAAGCTTCAAAAAGAGTATTAGGAATGAGACATTTTGATGTTCAATTAATTGGTGGGATTATCTTGCACCAAGGAAGAATAGCAGAAATGAAAACTGGTGAAGGAAAAACATTGGTGGCTACTTTACCAGTATATTTAAATGCCTTAGAAGGACAAGGTGTTCATGTTATTACAGTCAATGATTACTTAGCCAAAAGAGATAGTGAATGGATGGGAAAATTATATAAATTTTTAGGACTATCTGTTGGACTAGTTATTGCTGGAATGGAACCAAAAGAAAAGCAAGAAGCTTATATGGCAGATGTAACTTATGGGACCAATAATGAATTTGGATTTGATTATTTAAGAGATAATATGGTTATTTATAAAAATCAATTGGTGCAAAGAGGATTACATTATGCTATTGTCGATGAAATTGATAGTATCTTAATTGATGAAGCACGTACTCCGTTAATTATATCTGGAAGAGCAAATCAATCATCTGATTTATATAAAAAAGCAAATGATTTTGTAAGAAGATTAACTCCTAAAATTATTGTAGAAGAAGATGTAAAGGATTATGATCAAGCAGAAGATAATGAAAAATATGATTACATTGTTGATTTAAAAGCAAAATCAGCTTCTTTAACGCAAAAGGGAATTCAGAAAGCAGAAGATGCTTTTCATCTAGAAAATTTTAATGATTTAGAGAATTCTACTCTTGTCCATCATGTTAACCAAGCATTACGTGCTCATGGAATTATGAAAAAAGATATTGATTATATTGTAAAAGATGGAGAAGTTTTAATTGTTGATGAATTTACAGGTCGTATCATGTATGGAAGAAGATATAATAATGGGTTACACCAAGCAATTGAAGCAAAAGAAAATGTAAAAATTGCAGATGAGTCAAAAACATTAGCTACTATTACTTTCCAAAATTTATTTAGAATGTATGATAAATTATCTGGAATGACTGGTACTGCTATGACAGAAGCAGGAGAGTTTGAAGAAATTTATAATTTAGATGTAGTAGATATTCCAACCAATAAGCCAATGGTTCGTAATGATCAAAATGATGTCATATACAAAAACGAAAATGCAAAATATCGTGCTATCGTAGAGAGTATTAAAATAAGTCATGAAGTAGGACAGCCTGTTTTAGTAGGTACAGTATCAATTGAAAAATCAGAAAAACTAAGCCAGCTATTAAAAAAAGAAGGAATTAAACATGAAGTATTAAATGCAAAATATCATGAAAAAGAAGCTGAGATCGTAGCACAAGCTGGTAAATTTGGAGCAGTTACCATCGCTACCAATATGGCAGGACGTGGTACAGATATTATGCTTGGTGGAAATAGTGAATTTTTGGCAAAAGAAGAAATGAGAAAAAATAAAATACCTCATGAATTAATTGAAGAAGCAGATACTTATTATGAAACAGATAATGAGGAGATATTGAAAGTAAGAGAAGATTTTAGAACGTTAGTTAAAAAATATGAAGAACAAATTAGAGAAGAAAAAGAGAAAGTAATTGCTGCTGGAGGTTTAAAAATTATTGGTACAGAAAGACATGAATCAAGAAGAATTGACAACCAATTACGTGGGCGTTCAGGTCGTCAAGGAGATAATGGTGAATCTAAATTTTATATTGGATTAGATGATGATTTGATGAAAATATTTGGTGGTGATGCAATTACTAGAGTTTATAATACTTTAGGTGCAGATGAAAATATGCCAATTGAGTCCAAAATTATATCAAATGCAGTGGAAAATGCACAAAAGAAAGTGGAAGGTAGAAATTTTAGTGTCCGTAAGAATGTGTTAAAATATGATGATGTTATGAATGCACAAAGAGAGATTATTTATAAACAAAGAAGAGAAGTTTTAGATGGTGAAAATATTCATGATAGTATTGTTTCTATGATTGAATTCGTAGCAGATAATATTGTAAATATGTTTATTGATGCTGAATCTTCTGAATTGAACATAGAGTCTTTAAATACAGAAATTACTAATATTTTTGGATTTGACATGTTAGAAACTATCAAGAATAATAAAAGCAATTCACAAACTATTTCTGAGGAATTAAAGAAAAAGGCAATGGAAGTGTATGCAGAAAAAGAACAAGAAATTGGGCAAGAAGAAATGAGAGAACTTGAAAGAGTTGTTATGCTTAAAGTGGTTGATGAAAAATGGATGAATCACATTGATAGTATGGACGAGTTAAAAAATGGAATTGGTTTACGTGCTTATGGACAAAAAGATCCTGTTGTGCAATATCGTTTAGAAGGTTTTGACATGTTTGAAGAAATGATTAATGATATTAAAGTAGATGTAACAAAGATTTTAATGCATATTAGAGAACAAGGAGAAGCCAAAAGACAAGAAACTGTTAAAATTACAGGTGCTGCTTTGGAAGCAATTCATAGTGTTGATGGTGGTTCAAAAATCGGTACTGATATTGATCGAACAGTACGTAATGAAGGACCTAAAATTGGTAGAAATGATCCTTGTTCTTGTGGCTCAGGAAAGAAATATAAGAACTGTTGCGGAAAGAACTCTTAATATCAATACTTTGAAAGATTTTATAAAAATGAAAAAATGGTATCAAAAAGCAATTTGTCACCCAAAATATAAAATAAAAGCTAAAATACGCTGAAAAATAAGGAGTGTAACCTAATAAAAATGGGTGACACTTCTTTTTTTATTCTATTTTAATATTTACAAATGATATAAAATAGTTATGAAAAGATTTATATAAGGAGGATCATTATGGAAAAAATTAATGTAAGAAAAAGAGCAGAAGAAGCAGGAATTTTAACAAGACAAAAATAATAAAAATGCTAACAAAAGTGGAAACGCCAATATTAGCATTTTTCTATTGCTGAATAATTGACAATTGTATAAAATCTATGCTAAGATACTTTTGATAAGGAGAGTGATCATATGTTAGAATTAGAAGAAAACACGAGAATATTACAAACATTTCAACAAAAAATACAGAATTTAGGTGAGTCTCTTTGACATTCTTAAATTAAAAAAACAATTAGAAAATCTAGAACAACAAACAATGGAACAAAACTTTTGGAATGATAATAAAAATTCCAGTAAAATATTAACACAAATTAAGAGTATAAAAAGTAAAACAGTTCATTATGAAACCCTAAAAAAAGAAATCGAAAATTTGATTGAATTAACGGAATTATTAAAATTAGAACCAGATGAAGAATTAGGAAAAGAAATTTTAAAAAATACTAACAAATTGCAAAAAGAAATTGAAAAATTTGAAATAGCTACTTTCTTATCTGGAAAATATGATACTAATAATGCTATTGTTACAATTCATCCTGGAGCAGGAGGAACTGAATCACAGGATTGGGCAGAAATGTTATATCGAATGTATACGAGATGGGCTAATAAAAATAATTATGAAGTAAAAGAGTTAGATTATTTGGAAGGGGAGGAAGCAGGGCTTAAAAGTGTAACCTTTGAAATCATAGGAGAAAATGCATATGGCTATATGAAGTCTGAAATGGGAGTTCATCGTTTAGTCAGAATTTCACCATTTGATAGTGGAGGAAGAAGACATACTTCATTTGCTTCGATTGAAATTTTGCCAGAAATAACAGATGATATTGAATTAGAAATTAATTTGGACGATTTAAGAATTGATACTTATAGAGCATCAGGAGCAGGAGGACAACATATTAATAAAACCTCTTCTGCTATAAGAATTACACATATTCCTACTAACATTGTTGTAGCTTGTCAATCTGAACGTTCTCAAATACAAAATAGAGAAACAGCTATGAAAATGTTAAAATCAAAATTATTAGATTTAAAGGAAAAAGAGCAAAAAGAAAAAATTGAAGATTTAAAAGGAATTCAGATGGAAATTGCTTGGGGAAGTCAAATTCGATCTTATGTCTTTTGTCCTTATACAATGGTAAAAGATCATCGCACAAATTATGAAGTAGGTAATGTACAAGCTGTTATGGACGGAGAAATCGATGAATTTATGGAAAGTTATTTAAAGATGAAATTATAATATCAATCATTTTAAATTTTATTGCATACAATATAGAGAGCAGGTTTTTAATAAAATCAGTTCTCTATATTATTTTTACAAAAGGTGAGTGAATGAAAGATGAATACAATTGTATTAAAATTTGGAGGTAGTTCAGTAGCTGACAATGAAAAATTAAAATTAGTAGCTGAAAAAATAATTGGTTTATATAAGAAAGGACATAAAATTGTTGTTGTTGTTTCTGCCCAAGGGAAAACAACAGATAAACTGATAGAAGAAGCAGAAACATTATCTCCTAAAGTAGAAGATAGAGAAATGGATGCATTGCTTAGCACAGGAGAACAAATGTCAATTGCAAAATTAAGCATATTACTTAATCAATTAGGATATCCTTCCATTTCTTTAACAGGATGGCAAGCAGGAATTTATACTAACAATACCAATCAAAATGCAATAATAAAATGTATTGATACTTCTAGGATAAGGGAAGAATTAGAAAAAAATAAAATTGTAATTGTTGCAGGGTTTCAAGGAATAAATGAAAATAAAGATATTACTACCTTAGGAAGAGGAGGATCTGATACAACAGCAGTAGCAATAGCAGCAGCTTTAAGTGCACAAAATTGTTATATTTTTTCTGATGTAGATGGAGTGTATACAACAGATCCAAATCGATTGGCAGAAGCAAAAAAATTACCAGCCTTATCTTATGAGGAAATGTTAGAAATATCCAGTGAAGGAGCTAAAGTTCTTCATAATCGATGTGTTGAAATCGGAGAAAAATTCAAAGTACCTATCATTACAAAATCTACTTTTAATAATAAACCAGGAACTGTTATCTCTGATATTATTGAAGAAAATACAATAAAAAGTATTGTAAAAAAAGATATTTCCAGAATAGCTATTGTAGGAAATGGAATGATTAGAAATTTCCCTAAAATACAATCCATTTTAGATCTTATTGAAAAAAACAAACTAGAAATGTTAGAATTTAATGTATCTGAATCTAAAATTTCAATCAATTTTAAAAATCAAATTTCAGATCAAATATTAGATGAAATTCATTTGAAATTAATAAATGAAATATAAAAAATAGAAAACTTGAAAAAATTAATTTCAAGTTTTCCTTTTTATTTCGTTCTAAATAAGACAACTATTGAATATATATAATTTAATGAGAAATTTAAATAGGAGGTATAACATGACAATAGATGAAAGAAAAAGTATTACTACAGGAGTCATTCAAAATCTTATTTTGGAAAATAGGGGAAAACTAAGTATATCTGGTGTATTAGATGTTTTAAGTTTTGATGATCAAGTTGTCATATTAGAAACAGAATTAGGGCTCTTGACTGTAAAAGGAGAAAATATTAGGATCAACAAATTAAGTATTGATACCTCAGAAGTTATTGTAGAAGGTGATATTTCTTCTCTTGCTTATAGTGACAAGGAAAACGAAAAAATAAAGGGAAATTTTATGAGTAAAATATTTAAATAATAGGGAAGAGAGGAGCCCAAATTAATGGTTTCAAATCAGGCATACTTATTTTTGGTTTTTATAGTAAATGGAATTGTAATTGGTTTATTGTTTGACTTTTTTAGAATTGCTAGAAAAGTATTTATTTCCAATAATATGATAACCTATATAGAAGATATTTTATTTTGGATCTTAACAGGAGGAACTGTTTTATATTCTATTTTTGTTTTTAATAATGGAGAAATACGTTTGTTCATGTTTTTAGGTATTTTACTAGGGGCTTTTATTTATATGGTAACATTGAGTTCTTATATCATTAAAATTAATGTTGAGATAATTAATTATGTGAAAAAAATTTTGGGTATAATCTTCATTCCATTTAAAAGTGTATTTAAAATTTTAAGAAAAATATTTTTTCAACCAATCACATTTTTTTTGATTAACATTAGAAAAAATTTTGCAAATTTCATCATAAAATCGCATAAAAATTTAAAAACATCTAAAAGTAGGAAAAATATTGTAAAAAATTGAAAATAAAAGAAGGATATTTCAAATATATGTAGAATATATAAATGTATATCCGTAGGGATTTATTACGAATAATGGAGAGATTACAGATGAAGAAAAATCAAAAAATATATAAAAGACTATTGATACTAGGCATTGCTAGTTATGTAATTTTTACTTTAGTAAATCAACAAAAAACCTTGAATCAATATAGTGATAATAGCAGAGACTTAATGTCTCAAATTGCAGAAGAAAAAGAATATAAGGAAGAACTTGCTAAGAAAAAAGATGATGTTACATCTTTAGATTTTATTGAACAAACAGCAAGAGAAAAATTAGATATGTATTATCCAAATGAAAGAGTTTATGTCGATAGAGGAATGTAATTTTAATTATATTCCTTTTTTTGGAAAAAGCATTTCATTTCTTTAAAAATTATGATATAATTACTATATTATTTAAATTTCGTCTTTACATTTTCCCACAAAAATATAAAATTAGAATAAGGAGGACTTTTATGTTAGACTTAGAGTCAATGACTTTAATAGAGTTGAAAGAATTAGCTAAAAAAAATAATATAAAAAATATTACAAAACTAAAAAAAGATGAACTATTAACTGTCCTACAACAAATCATGCAACAAACTGAAAAAAAACCAGAAGAAATTGAGGAAATCGATAAACCAGAAAGACAGTATGATCCAAATGGAGAACCAATTGTAGACTATAAATTAACAAGTGATGGTGATGAAATAGTAGAAGGAATCCTAGATATATTACCAGATGGCTATGGTTTTTTAAGAGGTGAGAATTTTTTATCAAGTGAAAAAGATGTCTATATATCTATGGTTCAAATTAGAAGATTTCATTTAGATACAGGAGATATTATAAAGGGGATTTCTAGATTTAGAGAAGGAGAAAAATTCCCATCGTTGATTTTTGTGGGAGAAGTAAATGGTGAACATCCAGAAAAAGCAATGAGAAGAAAAAGATTTGATGAACTAACTCCGATTTATCCAAATAAAAGATTAAAATTAGAAACAACAACAAAAGATTATGCTACAAGAATTATTGATTTAATGTGTCCTATTGGAAAAGGGCAGAGGGGAATGATTGTAGCCCAACCTAAAGTAGGAAAAACAACTTTAATGAAAAAGGTTGCTAACAGTATATCACAGAACAATCCAGAAGTTGAACTAATTGTTTTATTGATCGATGAACGACCTGAAGAAGTAACAGATATGAAACGTTCTATTAAAGGACAAGTTATTCATTCAACATTTGATGAATTACCAGAACATCATGTAAAAGTTGCTGAAATGGTTCTAGAACGTGCTAAAAGACTTGTTGAACATGGAAAGGATGTGGTTATTCTATTAGATAGTATTACTAGACTGACTAGAGCTTATAATCTAGTTATTCCATCCTCTGGGAGAACTTTATCTGGTGGAATTGATCCTGCTTCTTTACATAAACCAAAAAAGTTTTTTGGTGCAGCACGAAATATAGAATTTGGTGGAAGTTTAACAATTTTAGCTACTGCATTAATTGATACTGGAAGTAGAATGGATGATGTTATTTTTGAAGAATTTAAAGGAACCGGTAATATGGAAGTTCATTTAGATAGAAAATTGTCTGAAAGAAGAATTTTTCCAGCTATCGATATTAATAAATCTGGTACTAGAAGGGAAGATTTATTATTAACTCCAAAAGAAAAAGACACTGTATTTGCTTTAAGAAAAGCTATGAACAGTATGCCAGTAGCAGATGTTACAGAACAAGTTATTAGTAAAATGACACAATCAAAAGATAATAATGAATTTATTGAACAAATGGAAAATTATCTAAAGAAATTTAAATAAAAAAGAAAAATAATAGATCATTACCTAAAGGATTAAGAGGTAAAGGATTTTTTATAGATGGTGCTACTTTTAAAGAAGATATAAAAAATATTATTTCTATTCAAAGCAAATTAGAAAGAGAGTTATAAACTCTCTTTAATTTTTTGTTTTAATTTTTCAATATTATAATAATTTTCTACAGGTATTCTTAATATTTTTATGTTTAAATCTTTGAATAATTGATTAATGAATTGATCTCTTTCAATTCTTTTTGTTTGATGATGTGTTTTATCATCTAATTCAATACAAAGTTTTATTTTGCAATTGTTTTCTGTAATAACAAAATCTATTGTTTTACTTTTTATTTTATTAAAATCTTTATAATTTTTGGGTTTTATAAGTTCATATAATGAAACTTGCGTAAATACTGTTAAGTTAAGTTCATCTGTAATAGTTTTTAGTAATTTATAGAATTTTAATTCGGTAGTGGTTAATAAATATTCCTTTTTTTCATATAAGTTTTGATAGTTTTCTTTAATGTTATTAATGTCATTTTCTTTCTGATTTATGATTTTTTCAATTATTAATATGATAATTATAATAATTAATATAACAACTAACATAAAATCACCTCTATTAATTATAGCACAATTTACATAATTTTACAATGCATACATAATATTGTACAATATTATCATGTAAAGGGGGGACATTTTTGAAAGAATATGGTATTTATATAAGATAAGGATCTGGAACACTATATATGATACATTTTTTTAATGATATTGTTAGTGCTAAATTGAAATTATGTGAAATGATGCAGTTGGAAGAATAGTTCAGTTAAATTAAGATATTATAGGAATAACATTAATTCTTGCACTTAATCCATTCGATAAAGATCCGTAAAGTTTCAGAATGGAAAAAATATTCAGAAGAAGAAGAGAAAGAAGAAAATGAAAATAAAAAAATTATTTAGAAAAATAATTATAAAAATAGGTTGACAAGGTAATTTTATTATGATATATAAATGTTAGATGAAATTTATAGTAAGGTTTATAGAATCTAGAAAGAAGAGGGCATATAAGCATATGCTTAATAATTATAAATATACAACATTGCACAAAATCAAAGTGAGATGAGCAATGTTTGTTAAGGAAAATAGATTTATTATAGTACTAAGTTTTTAGTATTGTAATAAGTCTATTTTTATTTTAAGGAGGTAATACAAATTATGAAATGTAAAGGTGAATTTGTATTTAAAAGTGTAGAAAAAAGAGAAGGTGGAAGTTTTACAAATGACAAGGGACAGGCTGTAAATTATGATATGGCTTATGTTCTAAAAGTTGATGAATTAACACAAAACGGTATTTACGAAAGAAAATTAAAAATTGATAAAGCAAACAGTGTACTACTTAATAAGGTACAAAACTTAAAACCATATGACAAAATCAATCTAGTTTGTGACGTTGTTTTATATGGTGCAAATGCAAGGGTTATTCCTGTCGATATAGACAGTAATAATAAATAATATACCTAGAAAGGAGTAGTTCCTATGGAAGGTAATGTAGTAGGAGGTTCAGCTATGGCAGGTTTAGATTTTAGTCCAGTAATTACTGCTTTAACAACTGCAGTTACACCAGCGCAAATTATTTCGCTTGTAACACAAATTATAGCTTTTGGTATTCCATTCGTATTCATGTGGTTTGGTATTAGAAAGCTTGTTAAAATCTTTAGAAGCGCAGTAATGGGTGGACGTATTACGGTTTAGTTTTTTCTCGGGGGTTCTCCATTCCTCCGAGATATTTTTTATTATTGTGGAGGTAATTATTTTGAGAGAATTAGATTATATTTCTTTTTTATTTGATGTGGCTTTTATAAGTACAAAAAAGTATATGAAAGAATGTATTCAAAACGAGGGGGTAAAAAATGAAAAGAAAAAAGAATGTAACAAAACAAGAGTTAAAAGATAGTCTTGTACAGAGTTTAGAATACAATACAAGAGCATTAGACTATATAGAAAATGTATTGAATAAAGCAAAAGATAATTTAAATTATGATCCAGATGATAAAGATTATAAAGAAATAGTTGAAACACTTGAGTATATTAAGTTTTCTTTAACTTATTTAGATCAACAGTATAATGATAGTTTGAAAAGAGTAGGTGTTTGTATTGGTTTTAAAAGGTAGTTTGGATGGAAGTAAAAATCCTTTGAATTTATTTAAAACGATAAAATATAAGAAAGATTTTAAAAAAGAACATCCACGGTTATTTTGAGCCAGATGGTTTGTTGGTTTTTTGTGGTCCTCAAGGTTCTGGAAAAACTTTAAGTGCTGTTAATTATGTAAGGGATTTGTCTTGGGTATATCCAAAAGTTAAGTTAGTAACCAATGTAGATATAAAAGGACTAAATCCAGTAGTTGAGGTTTTTGAATATAATCGGAATTGAAAGTATAACCAGTATAGAAAATGGATATAATGGGGTTATTTTTCTTATTGATGAAATTCATTTGGAATTTAATAGTTTAGAAAGTAAAAATATTCCCATAGAAGTTATGATAGAGGTTTCTCAACAGAGAAAACAGAGAAAGCATATTGTAGGTACTTCACAACAATTTTTGCGTTTGGCTAAACCATTAAGGGAACAAATTAAAAATTTGGTTATTTGTAGTAATATGTTTGGTTTAATGCAATATAACAAGTTGATAGATGGTACTACAATAACAGAAAAAAATGGACATATACAAATGGATGTAAGAAAGAAATCAATATGGTTTCATACACCTTCTTTATATGATAGTTATGATACTTATGCAAAAATGAGGAGATATAGGGAAGAGTGGCAAGGTGTGAGACGTGATAATTCTGTGTATTATGGAGGTTAAATAGTATGGATTGGTCTGTTGTTATTATACAAGTAGCAAAATTAGTTGGTTACGCATTTCCATTTTCATTAATATTTGGCGTAACGGCTAAGTTAGTAAATATGACGCTAGATATGATTTTCAATAAAAAGATTGAGATGTAGGAGGATAAAAAAAATGATGAATGGTGGAATTTTTTCAATTATATGTATTGTTATGTTAGTAGTTGGTTTGCTATCCAATGTATTAGCTTGGATCTTAAAAAGGGTTTACAAAAATAAAATGAACTCAATGGCGAATTTGAAAAAAGCTGAAAAATAGAAAAATGACTTGCTTTTTTGTGTGTTGCGCAAGCAACCACACAAAAGCAGTTTTAATTTAGGAGGGGAGAAGTATGTTAAGTTCACAAGAACAAGAATATGTAAGATCAATAATAAATACTTATTCTAAAAATGGATATAGTTATTATTTATGTTGCACTAATCGTGATACTTCTGTTGGTACTGATATTTACTTATATTTTTCAAAACAAGAAATAAAAGCTATTAATGATACGTGTTTTAGTATCATTGATGGAATACAAGTAAATATTGATACAAGTTATAGATATAATGATAGTCCAGATGTTTTAAAAATGTATTCCAGTATATCTGGTAACATGGTTGTAATTAGTAAAAAAGAATATGTTTATAGTAATTGTGTTTATGAATATACAGTTACTTCTGAAATTATTTATCCAGATATCTTACTATCTGGTAATGATAGTTTTAATAGTATTTATATAGTTAATTTTTTATTAATTTCTATATTTTTATATTTATTTATAAAAAGTATTTTAAGGATTAGGAGGTAGTTTTTATGAATAAATCTCTTAAACTATTAGTAACTATTTTAATATTTTTGTTTTGTATCAATGTATTTATAATTTCTAGTTTTGCTTTTGAGGCAACCTATGAAGGGGATACATATACTTTACCAGATGAATATTTTCAATATGGGAAAGATGTTTTAATATTTTATAATCGTGTTTCTGAGTATGTTCCTAATTCTGGGGTTGTTGTAATGATTGGAAATGGTTTTTATTCTACTGGTGCTTCTGGTGTTTCTGGAATGTCTTCTGACAATCCATTATATTTTTATTACTATAAATGTGGAAGTGATTATAAAGGAGCATTGAAAAATCTTTCTAAGTTTTCGCTTTCTAGTTTTACTAAAAAAACAGCTGGTTTTGCTGATGCTTTTATCGATTTTAGAAGTAGAGCTTCTTTAATTTATAGTAATTTTGATTTTAAAAATTCTAGTGGAGACATTGTTTTTTCAGCTAATGCAAAACCTCAGTTTAATGCTCCAAGTTTTATGAATACAGAAGAAGAATTAGCAAGTGGTAAATTTGATACTTTAAAAATTGATGCAGGAGATTTGGATAAAGCAAGCGATGAAATCGGTTTAGCTATATTTGATATTACTTCTAATATTATTGAAGTTGGTGGAGTAGGATTTCCTAATTTTAAACCTGTAAGTAGTTTTGTTTTGAATTCAAAAAGTGAATTTGCTTATATTGCTGATTTAAATATTTATTATAATATTCCTCAAAGTAGATTAGGGATAGATTTATCAAATGATAAGAAGTATATGTTTTGTTTGTTTAATATGGAAGATGAGACTTTGTATAATTCTGTTATTTTTACAATTGGAGGACTTACAACAGGGGAAGAGATTAAAAATGCTCAAGACGTAACAAATGATAAATTAGATGAACAGACAAACGCTATAAAAGAACAGACAGAAACGAATAAAAATATTTTTGAGAAGATAGGGGAGGTATTAAGTTATATTAACCCTTTTTCAGAGAACTTTTTTGTTTATAAATTATTGGAACTGTTAGGAGAAATGTTGAAAAGTCTTTTTGTTCCTTCGGAAGATTTTTTGTCTAATTGGTTTACTGATGTTAGTTCTTATTTTGAGGACGCTTTTGGTATACTATATTATCCTGTTGATTTAGTAATACAAGTTTTAGGGAGATTTGATGGAATAGTAGAACAAGATCCTGTGATTTCTTTTGGAGATCTTAGTTTGTTTGGTTTTGTTGTTATTCATTCATATTCTTTTAACTTTAATAGTTTGCTTTCAAATGATGTATTGAAGATGTTACATGATTTTTATTTAATTGTTATTGATGTTATTCTTTGGTTTGGTTTACTTGTTTATTGTAAAAATGTAGTAGCTAATATTTTTGGTGGTAAATTTACTGATGATCTTATTGATGAGGCTAATGATGGAGATTATGCAAGATATTCAAAATATCAAGATAATAAGAAAAGATATCAACAAGAACATGGAGGTAAGCAAAAATGATAATAGAATTGATTTTTACAGTTGTTAAAGCTTTGATTTTTTTAGTATCAAGAATGTTTTTAATAGTACCTATTCCAGATATGCCAGAAAGTGCTGTGAATGCTATTAATACATTTTTAGACTCTATTTTTAATAATTTAAATTTCCTTTCTTTCTTTGTTCATATTAATATGTTCAAAACAGTTGCCTCAATTGCTATTATTCTATATTCATTTGAACATTTATATGAATTAGCACGATGGGTTTGGAATAAGCTACCAATTTCAAGTACAATGTAAAACCTAAACGATATGTTTTTAAGCCGAAATTCAATGTGTGAAAAACGAAGTTTTTTGCATATTGAATGAGGTATACTGGGGGATTGGGGGGTGTAGCCCCCCAAGATAAAAACCCGCTATTCTAATCAGCGGGTTTTCTTGCATTATAATGCACATTATGGGTTTACCGAAGCATGTCAAAATTGCCATTTTTCATTAGAATATCAATAGTTTTAGGTTGGTTTACATTTTGATTATGGAAAAGTGCCTTTTTTAACCTTCTCTGACTATTAAAAATAATGACCTTTTCATAAGTTTTTTTCTTTTTGTGGATTGAGTTTTAGGGTCGAACTTATATAAAAAAAAGAAAAAAATACATTTTGTAATTAAAAGATAAAAAATGGAGGATTATAAAATGTATAATATATATAATAAAAGTGTTGAATATAATAATATGACATATAGTATTGATAATTTACGCTTAAAAACGTATATAAAATATCAAGATTTTAAAGAGTTAGAATTTTTTATAAATACAGTGTATAAAGATAAGATCAATAAATTTTGGATAAGTGATAGGATACAATGTTTTCATTATAATTACGCTATGGAATTTGATAATTGTAGTTTTTATTTTGCTTTTATGCACAATAATGAAGGTGTAAATTATAATAGGGAAGATATGGAATACAATTTTACAATAGATTTCAATCCCAATAAAGTGAAAGATAATCCTTTACTCCTTATAATTTTGGATAGATTTAGTAATTGGTATTTAAAAAGTTTAGATTTAGCTATTGATATACCTGTAAATATATTGGATATACTTTTTGATATTTTAGGAAAGAGGAAAGTGCAAACTTTATCTTATGGGAAAGATAATATCACATATCGATTAGGGAATGGAGATGGGAAAATAAAAATTTATAATAAAAAGATAGAAAGTAATTTAAATATAGTTGGACATTTGACTAGGGTAGAGGTAACAAAAGAATTTGATGATTTTCCAATTTGTTATCTAAAAAGATTTCAATTAAGCGATAGTATTTTTCCATGTTTGTATTTGAATCAATACGTTTTTAGTTTTTCCGATTATACAACTAAGGACAAAACTTTGATGGCTGTATTATATGCAGTACAAAGTGGTTATCCGATAAAAGATTTATCAAGAAATTATAAAGAAAAAGTAAAAGATTTGCTAGAAGCAGGTTCAAGGATAAAGTTTAATAAAAGTATAGCTGAGGAAGTTTTTAAAAAAACAATATTTTATTATTTTATACGTAGATCATCTAAACAGATAATATTTTAAAAGAAAGCCTATCATAAGCTTTCTTCAATTTTTTGCTTTAATTCTAATGTATTATATGAATATTTTACAGGAATTCGCAATAATTTAATTTTTTGGTTTTGAAATATATTATTTAAGAATTCATCTCGTTCTTTTCTTTTTTCTTGCTCATGACTTTTGTCATCTAATTCTATCAGTGCTTTAATATTTCCATCTTTATCTGTTAAGACAAAATCAATGTGTTTAGCTTTTATTCTGTTAAAATCTTTATAATTAAATTTAGGAGAGTAGATAATATCTGCAAGTCTTACTTTTGTAAATATAGTTAAATCCATTTTGATTGTTATTTCTTTTAATACTTTGTAGAAGAACTTTTCCGTGTCTGTAAATATGTTGTTATTGATTTGGTAGTTTGAATGTTTTTCTTTTTGACAGAGATCTTCTATTTTATTTAATAAATTTGGATCGATTTTATTGTTTTGTGAATGTTCAATTTCCATATTCTTTTCTTTGTAGTATTGTTGTAATTTTTGATTTCTAATTTGTTCTTCCAATTGTTTCTTTTCTATAATTTTTTTAATGATTATTATAATGCCTATAATTGCACTCCATCCTAAAATTGTTTCTATTATTGATTTATTCATTTATATCACCTCTATTAATTATAGCACAATTTACATAATTTGACAATGTATACATAATGTGATATAATTTCCTAATGAAAAAGGAGGGGATATTTTTGAAAGAATATGGTATTTATATAAGGCAAGGATCTGGAACACCTTACATGATACATATTTTTAATGATATTGTTAGTGCAAAATTAAAACTATATGAAATGATATCATTAGAAGAAGAGAGACAAAGGTCATATTTTGTTGATAATGATTTTTTTGATAATAAAATTAATATGTCTACAAACTTAAAGTATTATTGTATCAAAATTAGAGATGTTTCAGAATGGAAAAAATATTCAGAAGAAGAGGAAAAGGAAGAATTTGAAAATAGCAAAGTAATTTTTTTAAATGATTTTTAAAAAGTATTGACAAAATAAAAACTTTGTTATATAAAATAGATAGTTACAATATTATTCTTAGTTTTATAATAAATCTAAAGAGGGCATATAAGCATATGCTTAATAATTATAAATATTAAACATTGCACAAAATCAAAGTTTTGTGCAAATAGAGATAGGATCAAAAACAGAATCTTATAAATATAGTTCTATCTTTGAAATCTTCCTAATCCTTCAATAAAGCCTGTTTTAGATTATTATTCTAATAACAGACTATATTACTTTTTTATGAAATTGCTTTAAAATTGATTTTAGAGCTTCATTATTTTTTGTTGGATTTTTTTCATTATATTGCAACCAAATATTTTTCTTAAAATTTATATAACTTTAGATTATTTTATCAAAATTTTCAGACAATAAACTTATATACCTAATTTTTAAAAACGGCTTAAAATCGATTCTCGTGCGTCGTTTTTTGACACTTTTTGAGCTAAACACCAGTTGCTACAATAATTATAAGATTTTTCAAAAATTATAATAAAATGATAATTTTAGATAATAATAATTATATTATGAAGGATTTATTATCAAATTATAATCGACTTATAATAGTTTTATATTATAAGATGATAATTTTATTAGTATAATTATAAAATTTCTTAAAAACGATTTTCGTTTTAATAAATTTATAAAATAATTATTATAATGAAAAATTATTTCTAAAAATTTATAATTAACAAATGTTCGGTTTTTAGAATTTATATACAATAAGCTTCTACTCCTCCCTACTCTACTGATTTTAAAAATAAAATTAGATTAGTTATGTTTCAAACTAATCTTTTCTATAACTTGTAAGTTGTAGTTATATTCCAAATTCTTTTGCATATTCTACTATACCAACTATTTCTTTATCTGTATTATTCAATATTATTGCCATAAAGTTTTCATTTGGTACTTCAAATGGTGCTTTTCTCTAGATATTAAGAATCCATGTAACATCAATTATATTTTATTTTTCCTTTCGTTTTTTCATCAACATAACCCTTATTTTCCTATAAAAAGGAAATAACTTTTTGAACACAAAATATACAAATGGATTATAAACCTTGTAAATTTCCATAAATTCAATTAAATCTGGATTAAATCCTTTTTTAAATCGATATAATCCCTCATTCCTATGTTCCAAATCAACAGCACAAATTCCCCTAAAATCATAAATATCACAACCATTTTCTTTGGCCCATTTAATTCCTTCCCATTGTAGTAAATAAGTCGGCATCAAATTTCTTTTTTCATTTAAACTGCCACCAAACATATACCATACTTTATTTCCATACAAAAAATTATAAGTTGTTGCAATGGCTTGTCCCTCATAATCTGCAAATAATATTTTCACATGATCTTCTCCCATGATATCATATAATTCTTCAAAATACTTTGTATCTGGAATAGGGAATTTATCTCTAGAACCTGTTACTTCCATAATTTTTTGAAATTCTGCAATATCCTCTCTTTTTCCTTCACGAACAGTAACATTCTTTTTTCCTGCTAAACGTATATTATAACGTGTTTTTTGATGAAAAGATGCAAATAATTCATCCTCTGTTTTCTCTTTCAAATTTAGTCTAAAAACAATTTTGGGATGAATAATATCATTTAAATCTTTGACTTTATCAACTATTTTATAACCATTTTCCTTTACAATATCTCTAAATTGCATGTCTGAATTTGCGATATCAGGATCCATTCGTAACATAAATGCTTTATATTTTTTAGCTACTTCTTCTGCCTGTTTCGTTAATTTTTGAAAAGTTTCTTTATCCTCAATATTACAAACAGGACCTCTAGGAGAATATACTAAAGCACTATGCAAAGCAGGAATTTTTCGAATCAATAATAACATACTTCCTTTAATTTTTCCATCATCATCTCTTACCATTACTATTTCATGATCCCATTCTTCTTTGGTCTTTGCCCATCTTAATGATTGTGCAAAATGTCCTTTACTATGATTTTCTACAAAATTTTCATATTCTTTCTCCAAATTTTCGTAATTTGTGTTCATGTCATTTAAATCATTTTCAATTTTCATTTTATTCTCCACCTTTATTTATATTTTAAGCTTTATATATTTTTAAATTAACCAATAATTTATGAATTTTATCTCCTTTTGGTAAATCTTTTATTTCATCTTCTGAAAATATTCTTAATACAATTACTGCCAATGAATACACTATTATAGCAACCATTAGGGCTATCATTGTAGCTATTTTAGCTGGTATCATTAGCTTTAATAAGAAATAAATAAGATAAGATATTACACTCATAATAATAGAAGCTAAAACAGGTTTTACAACAAATTTATTAAAATTAAATTTCACCTTTGTTATTTTCTTTAATTTCAAAAAGCCAATAAAAAATGAAAAGAAATGACAAATTTGTGAACTTATGGTAGCTCCTATTATGCCAACACCTGGAATTGGTATAATTAGTATATTTAAAATGGTTTTAATGATTACCCCTATAATTAAAGCTATAACTGGCGTTTTATAATCTCCCAATCCTTGAAGTGATCCATTCACTGTTTGGGCTAATGTTGAAAAGACAATTAAAAATGCTATGGATTGTAAAATATAAGATCCTGCTGATGCGTTTGGAAACACGAGTTCTAATATCGGTTTTGCAAACACACACAATCCAAAGGCACAGGGCATTCCAATCAGTACGGTTAATAATAAAGATAATTTCACTCTTTTTTCAATTGCTGCATAATCTTTTTTTGCTTTTGCAGCTGATAAACCTGGTACCAATGCAGTAGCAAATGCTACCGTAAAAGATAATGGTAAGGCTATTAAAGTATCTACTTTTCCTGCTAAAATTCCATATTGTTCTTTTGCTACTGCTTCAGTTGTTATTTTCTTTAAACCTCTTATAACCGTTATAGCATCTATATTTTTATTAATAGAAGAAATAATAGAAGTTAAAGAAATAGGAATTGATATTTTAAAAATAGATGAGATAATACTTTTGGTATCCTCTTCTTGAAACACATCCTCTTTTGTTTGTTTTATTTCTTGATAGATTTCTTTTTTTCTAACTTTATAAAAACGATGAATATAGATAAAACTTCCTATTACAGACAAAGTAGTAGCAAAATTTGCCCCAGCAGCCATTAAAGTTACATTATTAGAAGTAAAATAAGCAACTATCTCAACTGCTATTATAGTAAATACTGTTTTTAAAATTTGTTCTAAAGCTTGCGAATTTCCAGTCGCTTTCATATTGCTTCTAGCATTAAAATACCCTCGAATAACAGAAGCCATTGCTACTAATAAAACAGATGGTGAAATACAAATTAAAGTTAATTTTGCTTCTGGAATTTGTAATACGGTATTGGCTATAAAATCTGCTCCTAAAAATAAAATCAAGCTTCCTATTGTACCAATTACTGTTAATAACATGAAAGCAATTTTAAAGATCTTATAGGCTCCTTTATAGTCCCCCAAAGATGTTTTTTCCGATACTAATTTAGAAATTGCATTAGGAATTCCTATCGAAGCCAATAATAATAATAAAGCATATATTTGATATCCACTATTATAGATAGCATTTCCTGTATCCCCAAACCCTGGACGATTCGTTAAATAAATTTTATATACTAATCCTACTACTTTTACAATTATTTGTGATATCATTAATATCATAATTCCTGACATAAATGATTCTTTTTTACTTTTGTATTTTGCTTTTTCCATTTTATTCTCCCATTGAAATTTTTCTATTCTTATCGTTACAAAGTTAATATCCCTTTAATACTTAGTAGTTTATCATAAGTTACTATTAAAATCAAGACACTCCTTTTATTCTGTTACTTGAAAATGTAGGTTAGTCAATCATATGTCACAAATTTTTGAAATTAATATACTTTGAGT
>CASAUJ010000015.1 GCA_949118805.1 uncultured Clostridia bacterium
GAATTAGAAATAAGTAAAGAAATGGCTTATAGAGTATATGATGAATTTGAAAATAAAGAAATAACAAAGAAAGAGAATGGAAACTTTATGATAAAAGTGAAATATCCAAAGAATGAATGGGTTTATGGTTACATTTTATCTTTTGGAGAATATGTAAAAGTTTTGAATCCTAGTTATGTTAAAAATACAATAAAAAGTAAACTACAAAGAACCTTAAAAAATTATTTATAATATGACATACAGTTGTCAAGTTATATGATATATACTACTATTCAGGAGGTAAATATTATGAAATATGAAATAGTAGAATTAGAAAAAAAGGTTGTTACAGGAGTAAAAATTAAAACAACGAATCAAGAGGGAAAGTCTATAAAAGATATAGGAATGACTTGGCAAAAACTATTTACAAATGGAACTTATGAGAAAATACCCAATAAGGTAAATGAAAAAACAATAGGACTATATACAGAATATGAAGGAGATTATACAAAACCTTATGTATTTATTGCAGGAGCAGAAGTTAGCAAAGAGATAAAAGATGATGTGGAGATAGTAAGTAAAGCAATACCAAAAGGGAAATATGCTAAATTTGTTGTAATAGGAGATGTACAAAATTCAGTAGGACAGACTTGGCAAGAAATATGGAATATGGATTTGAAAAGAAAATATACTTGTGATTTTGAAGAATATCAAAATAATTTAGAGGATATGCAAAAACAAGAAATTCATATTTATATTGCATTAGATGAATAGAAAGAGGAGAAGGAGAAATGGCTTTTGATTATAAAAAAGAATACAAGGAATTTTACCTACCAAAGAATAAACCTAGTATTGTAGAAATTCCAAGAATGAACTATATTGCAGTTACAGGAAAAGGAAATCCTAATGATGAAAATAGTGAATATAAAAATTCCATAAGACTTTTATATGCAATTGCTTTTACCATTAAAATGAGTTATAAAAGTAACAATAAAATAGATGGTTATTTTGAATATGTAGTTCCACCACTTGAAGGATTTTGGTGGCAAGATGGAAGGAAAGGTAGTCTAGATTATAACAATAAAGAGGAAATGAATTTTATTTCTATTATTAGATTACCAGATTTTGTAACCAAAAAAGATTTTGAATGGGCTATCCATGAAGCAACTAATAAGAAAAAACAGGACTTTTCCCAAGTGCAATTTTTAAGTTATGAGGAGGGGATTTGTGTACAATGTATGCACATAGGTTCTTATGATGAGGAGGCAACTACCTTAAAATTAATGCATGCATATATGATAGAAAATGGATATGAACTAGATATTACTGACAATAGATTTCATCATGAAATTTATTTAAGTGATCCAAGAAAATGTGATGTAAATAAATTAAGAACAGTCCTAAGACATCCAATAAAGGAAAAGAGATAATGATGGAATTTATAGAAGCAAAGACGATCCTTCAAAAAGCAACACATGGTGAAGAATGGTTTGGAATTGATTATAATATGAATCTTTATAAGGGGTGTTGCCATCAATGTATCTATTGTGATAGTAGAAGTAATTGCTATCAAGTAGAAAATTTTGATAAGGTTAGAGCAAAAAAAGATGAAATAGAGAGATTAAATCGAGAGTTAAAATCAAAAAGAAAAAAGGGTGTAATAGGGATAGGAGCAATGTCAGATACATATAACCCTTTGGAAAAACAATATAAAATAACCAGACAAGCATTAGAATTAATTTTGTATTATAATTTTGGAGTATCAATAGAAACAAAAAGCAATTTAATAGTTAGAGATATAGACATATTTAAAGAAATTAACCGAAAAGCAGATGTAATACTTAAATTTACAATTACATCAGCAGATGATAATCTCTCACGAAAAGTAGAACCAGGAGTATGTGTTTCTTCAGAAAGGCTAAAAGCAATGAAACAATTGTCTGAACAAGGATTATTTGTTGGAACATTATTAACACCAATTATTCCATTTATAACTGATTCAGAGGAGAATATCAGAAAGGTAATAAAATTATCTTATGAAAATGGAGCAAAATTTGTATTTTCAATGGGTGGAGTTACATTAAGAGGAAATCAAAGAGAATACTTTTATGAGCAATTGGATAAGACTTTTCCTAAGATAAAAGAAAAATATATTAAAACTTATGGAAATAACTATTTTTGTTATTCACTCAATAAAAATTTAGAAAAAATTTATAAAGAAGAATGTGAAAAATATGGACTATTCTATAAAATGAATGATATAATAAAGGCTTATAAAAAAGAAAGTATAGAGGGGGAACAATTAACCTTTATATAAAAAGAGCAAGAATATGAATGAATATATAAGAAAATTATAATTTTAGGTATTATTCTTCAAAATTGATTACGAAAACAGAATACTAAGATCTTAGTATTCTGTTTTATTATGTCAAAAATGATTCTAAAAAATAGATATTTATGGTATAATGTATAAAACCTAGGGAGGAGAATATAGATGAAAAATAACAAAGTATTAAATTTTATTGGAAATGGTTCTTGCTTTAATACGGATTATGGAAATAATTCTGCTTATTATATGGATAAAGAAAAGCAATCATTGTTGTTGATTGATTGTGGTGAATCTGTTTTTGAAAGAATTAAGGCAGAATGTTTGGGATTTGATATTTCAAAAATTAATGAATATAAAGTTTTAGAACGATAGCATAAAAAAGTAGATGATAAAGTTATTATAGTAAGATAATAGGTGTAAAGAATGAAATAAATTAGGATATGGATTTTTAAAATTGATTATGAAAACAGAGTCATAAAATATCAATGTTTTATGATTCAATGGATTTAAAAAAAGGAATCTTTATGATAAAATACCATTGGTAAAAATAGCAAAAAGGAAAGATAGGAAAAAAAGATGGGAATAATGGAAAGAAGCGAAGTGATCAATATTTTTGATTTTGATGGAACCTTAACAACAGAAACATGGCCAAAGTTTTGGGTGTGGATAAAAAAATTTGGGTATAGTGGAGAAAAAAGAAACCATGAACTAGAGAATTTGATTGCTCAATATCAAAGAAAACAAACAGGGAATGAACTGGAAACCTTTTTTGGTTTTTTTGATGATTTGCTTAAGAGAAATGAAGAAGTTCTTACTTATGAAGAATTGATGGAAGGGGAAAAATACATTCATTATCATCCAGGAGTAATGGAATTTATAAAAAGTGCATCAACAAAAAATTATATTGTTTCAGGAGGACTAAAAGAATTTTTACAAAATCTTAACATAGCCCAATATTTAGATGGAATTTATGGAACCTCAATGCAACATAATGAAAATGGTTTAATTTGTGGAATTGGTGAGGTTATGACAGAAGATAAAAAAATAATAGCAATTCAAGATATCTTAAAAAGAAATAATAGGAAAGAAAATGATTGCCATAATGTAAACTATATAGGAGATGGATATAGCGATGCACCAGCAATGAGATTTGTTCATAGTCATGGTGGAAAATCTATTTTTGTTTATCAAGTAAATTCAGATGATAAATATTTTAATTATAATAATGGAATTTATCAAGCATTAAATGCAGATGGAATGGTAGATTTTTGTTGTGTTGCTAATTATACAAATGGCAGTATTCTTTCTAATATTTTACAAGGACAAAAAGGAAAACTTCATAAAGAAGAGATTCGATAATAGGAATAAAATAGTAAGAATGAGATAGGAGGGAACAAGAGATGTTAGAATATTTGGAAAAGACATCCATAGAAAGATTGAATATATTGGGAACAGGACATGCTATGACATTAGATTGTTATAATACTTGTTTTACATTAGAAAATAAAGAAGAACACATATTAGTAGATACAGGTGGAGGATTACAAATTATAAAACAATTAAGAGATGCCAAAATAGACTTTAGAAAAATACATCATATTATTTTATCTCATAAACATACAGATCACATACTAGGGATGTTTTGGATCATACGATATGCCCAAAAATTCTTTGAAAATAAAGATTATCAAGGAAATCTTAATATTTATATGCATAAGGAATTGGAAAGCACGATGAGAAAAATAATGTTTGAAGTATTATCACAAAAATATACCAAATTAATTGATGACAGGATTATCTTTCATATAGTAGAAGATAAAGAAGAAGTAGAAATTTTAAATTATAAAATTAGATTTTTAGATGTCCAAGCCAAAAAAGACAGACAATTTGGCTTTAAAACGATATTAGAAAATGGAAAAACATTTGTGTTTTTAGGAGATGAAACATTTGATGAAAGATTAAGAGACGAAGTGGAAAATGTAGATTGGTTATTACATGAAGCAATGTGTATGGATGCAGAAGCAGAGATCTTTAAGCCATACGAAAAAATGCATTCCACAGTAAAAACTGCATCAGAAATTGCAACCAGTTTAAAAGTCAAAAATCTGGTATTATATCATGCAAGTGATAATGACTTAGAGAATAGAAAAAGATTATATACAGAAGAAGCAAAAGAATATTTTAAAGGAAATATTTATGTTCCAAATGATTTGGATATTATAGTATTATAGGAGGTAAAATATGTTTGTGATAGCAGGTTGTTTCATTGTAAAAGAGAATCTATGATAAGATTTACAGCTGATGTGGTAGAAGAAAACATTAGATTTGATACAAATGAAATATTAGATGTGCAATGGCTTGATATAGAAGAAGTAAAAAATATGACAGAAAAAGAATTAAGAGGATATGACACAAGTATTCAATTTATAAAAGATTTTCAGGAAAATAAAATATATCCTTTAGAAATTTTTAATGATAAAAAATATAGCAGATGATAAAGAGAATAGAATAAAAGGAGAAGGTTAAAAGTGGAATTAAAGGAAAAATTAGAATCCCTAAATGAAAAAAGTACAGTAGCTGAAATTCAAGGATATATCAAAGAAATGAAAAGAGTTAGAAAATTTGATGGGACGACAATAGAAAGAGAAATGATGTTATTGGTAGAAGAATTAGGAGAACTAGCAAAAGCAATCAGAAAGAATACAAATGGACACTTAGACATAGAAAAAAAATATGATACGAGTGTAGAAGAAGAATTAGCAGATTGTTTTATCTATCTATTAAGTATTGCGAATAAGAGCAAAGTAGATGTTTTTAAAGCATTTAAAGAGAAAGAAAGAAAAAATTGTAATAGGGTTTGGAGATAAAAGAAGAGAAGAAGAAGTAATAAATAATATAAAGATTTTAGATAGAAAAAAGGAGACAGAAATGAAAAAGGGAATTATTTATATATTAACAAATGAATCTATGCCAGGATTAATTAAAATAGGAGTAACTACTAATTTAAAAGAACGATTACAAAGATTGGATACAACAGGGATACCTACTCCATTTAACTTACATTATGCAATAGAAATAGAGGATTATGAGAAAAAAGAACATCTATTACACCAAGGATTATCAGAACATAGAATTAGAAGAAATAGAGAATTTTTTAGATTTGAGCCAGAAAATGCAAGAGCCTTATTACAAGCAATTGGGGGAAAAGAAGTAGATTCACAATATATTGGTGTAGCAATTGACGAAGATGGGAATGAAGTATCATCAGAAGAGTATAGTAATCGATTGCCACAAGCAACCAATACAACTTTTGAAATGTTACAAATTCCATTAGAAGAAGAACTTAATTTTACTAGAGATCCAGAGATTAAATGTAAAATAAAAGAAAATAGAAAAGTGGAATATCATGGAGTAATTTATAGTTTATCTGCATTAACAAAAAAAATAATGCAAGAAAAATATCATTCAAGGAGTCATCATTTAAATGGATTTCAATATTGGAAATATAAAGATGAGATATTAACGGATAGAAGAGAAAGACTAGAAGAAAATAATAGAAAGGAAGAAGATTTTTAATTCTTCAATTTGAAAAAATGAAAGAGATAGAATTCTTAGAACAAATACAAGAACCAATCATAAAATGGTATCAAAAGAATAAAAGAAAATTACCATGGAGAAAAGAAAAAAATCCTTATTTTATTTGGATTTCTGAAATCATGTTACAACAAACTAGAATAGAAGCGGTAAAAGAATATTATAAACGATTTTTAGAAGAGATACCAACTGTGAAAGTCTTAGCAGAAATCGAAGAGGAAAAATTATTAAAACTATGGGAAGGGCTGGGGTATTATAACCGTGTAAGAAATTTAAAAAAAGCGGCACAAATCATACAAGAAAAATACAATGGCAGAATGCCAAAAACTTATGGAGAATTAGTACAATTGCCAGGAATAGGAGAATATACAGCAGGAGCGATTAGCTCGATTGCTTATGATGAAAAAGTGCCAGCAGTAGATGGAAATGTACTTCGTGTCATTAGTAGAATAGTAGGAAGCAAAAAAGATATATTAGAAAATAAAACGAAAAAAGAATTGACACAAAAATTGAAAGAGGTTATGCCAAAACAAGCAGGCGATTTTAATGAAGGATTAATGGAATTAGGAGAATTGGTTTGTATTCCGAATGGTGAGCCACTATGTGAAAAATGTCCTGTACAAGAAATTTGCATCGCTAAAAAACAAAAATTAACAGATTGTATTCCAGTGCGTAATCAAAAGAAAAAGAGAAAAAAGGAAAGTAAAACCGTCTTTTTGTTAGAATATAATGGAGAAATAGCCATACAAAAGAGGAAAGATACAGGATTGTTGGCTAATTTATATGAATTTCCGAATAGGAATAAAAAGATAACAAAGAAGGAGATTGAAACCATTTTGGAAGAATGGGGAATTGCTAAAAAAGGAAAGATAGAAAAGATAGGAGAACATCATCATATTTTTTCCCATATAGAATGGGATATGATTGGATATAAAATACAAGTAAAGAATAAAAATAAAGAATTTATATGGAAAGAAAAAAAGGATATTTTAGAAAAATATCCAATTCCAAGTGCATTTGTACCATTTCGTAACAAAATGTAGTTGTATTTTTAATAAAATTAAGCTATAATAATGAAAGATGGAGTGGTATCGAAGTGGTCATAACGAGCTACACTGGAACTGTAGTAGTCGAGAAATCGGCCCGTGGGTTCGAATCCCACTCACTCCGCCAGAGAAAAAAGAAGGAACTTAAAAGTTTTATGCTTTTGAGTTTTTTTCAGTTTTATATTTTTTGAATATTTAGATAATACTGATAAATAAGAAAATAAAATTATTGTAAATATTATTTACAATAACCTTCTAATATTATATAATGATTAAGAAGGGGAAATAATGAATGTAGATATAGAAATTTTAAAAATTGTAAATTTTATTAATGAATATATTCAGGATGATGAAGTAGTAGTAATTCCAATATCTGGTGGAATTGATTCAGATGTTACTGTAAGGCTATGTTATAAAGCATTGGGAAAAGAACGTATAAAACTATTTATAATAAAAGATGACTTAGAGAAGAAATTTATGGATAATGCTAGAAAATTAGCAGAAGAATTGAAGGTTCCATTAACAGAAATTTCTTTAGAGGGAAAAAGCTTAGAGTTAATGCAGATACTAGAAAAATCAGAGAAAGATGATATTTTTCATGCTAATTCAGTTTTGGAAGTAGGAAAGGCAAAATGTGCATATAGATCAGCCATTATATCTTGTTATCAAGACAAAGGATATGTAATAGCGGGATGTACCAATAAAACAGAATATGAATTGGGATTTTTTGTAACTTTTGGTGATAATTTAGCAAATTTTAAACCAATACAGCATCTATACAAACATGAAGTAATGGAACTAGCTAAAGTTTTAGGCACAGATCAACAGGTAATAAGCCAGCCACCAACAGCAGGATTTTGGGAAGGACAAGAGGATTTGGAGGATATTGCTTATTGGATCGTAAATAGGGGACCAATTTTAAGAAAAAGAGAATTTTCTAAGGAAGAAATAAAAAGAGCAGAGAGTATTAAAAAGAAATTAAATTGGAAGAATATTGATACATGTTTGTTGTGGATTAGCAAAAATAAAAATATCGAGGAAATAACTAATATGACTAATATTCCAAAAGAAATCGTAGAAGATATAGCAGAAGTTGTAAAAAAGGCTAAAAAATATAAAAATAGAGAAATATTAGTATTTTTATAATAATATTGAAAAGAAGTTTATGAACTACTTCAAGAATATGGAGTTAGATTAGATATAATTTAATTTAGATAATTTTTACGATACTTAGTAATCTGACCAGAGTAAACCTACAATGGTAGAACTTGAATTGGTTTAATCAGATGAAGATGGCAAGGTAGAATGAGTTTAGATAAAGAAAACAATAGAATAGGAAATTAAAAAGAGGAGAAAAGGATGAAAGTAGGATTTACCATTGGAAAATTTGCTCCCTTGCATAAAGGACATCAATATCTAATTGAAAAAGGAATACAGGAAATGGATCAATTTTATGTGATTATATATGAAACAAAGGTAACCTCTATTCCGATTGAAACAAGAGCTAATTGGATAAGAAAAATTTATCCAAAAGTAAAGATCCTTTTGGCGAAAAATCCACCAAGTCAATATGGATTAGACGAACAAAGTGTAAAAATACAAATAGATTATTTAAAAGAAAGAATTAAAGGAATTCCAATGACTCATTTTTATAACAGTGAGCCATATGGAAAATATGTAGCAAGAGACTTAAAAATAGAAGAAGTGCAAGTAGATCGAGAAAGAAAAAAATTTCCCATTAGTGGAACTGTAATTCGAGCAGAAATAGAAGCTCATAAAGAACACATTGAAAAAATGGTATATCAAGATATAAAGGAAGCCTAAAAAGCTTCCTTTTATGTTATCTTAAGAAAAGCTTTATGCAAAATTAAGAAAAAATCAATAGGATTTTTTCAGGAACTATGTTAGAATAAAAAAAGAATTAGAAAATAATTCTTTGATCTTAAGAAGAAAGGGGAAAAAATGGAAAAGTTAGTATTAAAGTGTGAAAACTTAAACAAAAAATTTGGAAAGAAACAAATTTTACATGAGGTTTCACTAGAAATGAAAGAAGGAGATATTTTAGGATTTATTGGACCAAATGGAGCAGGAAAAACAACTACAATAAAGTTAATCTTGGGACTTCAAAGCATAACAGAAGGAAAAGTTTGGATCAATGGTTATGACATAAAAAAACAATTTAGTAAAGCGATTAAAAGAGTGGGAGCGATTGTAGAAAATCCAGATTTATATATGTATTTATCTGGTTATGAGAATTTAAAATTAATTGCTAATTTATACAAAGGAATTGATAAAAACAGAATAGAGGAAGTTGTAAAATTAGTAAAATTAGAAAATAGAATACAAGATAAAGTTTCAAAATATTCCTTAGGAATGAGACAAAGATTAGGAATTGCACAAGCTATTTTACATCGACCTAATTTATTAATTTTAGATGAACCAACCAATGGATTAGATCCAGAGGGAATACGAGAAATGCGAGAACTTTTATTAACATTAGCCAAAAAAGAAAAAATGGCTATTTTAATATCAAGTCATAATTTAGCTGAATTAGACAATTTGTGCAATAAAGTAAGCATTATAAAAAATGGAAGAATGATTGAAACAAGTGATATTTCAGGAATCAAAACACAGATAGGAAAACAATATAAAATATTTGAAGTAGATTTAATTGATAAAATAAAAGAACTATATCCAGAAGCTATCATGATGGAAAATGATAAATTTAAATTAGATTTACCAAAAGAAGAAATTCCTGAAGTAATAAAAAGATTAATGGAAAATGAAATCAAAATTTATGAAGTAAAGAAAGAAGAAAAATCATTAGAACAAGCATTTTTTGAAAAGACAGGGGGGAATATCATTGAATAAGTTGATAAAAAATGAATTAATCAAAGTTTTTAAAAAGAAAAGTCTTTACATTACTTTAATGGTAGTATTAGCTTTTGTTGTTTTAACCAACTGTATTTACAAATTCTCTTTTCACAATGGAGAAACTCATTTTTATAGTGAAGATTATATTCAGCAAATGAAAGAAGAATTATCCCAATTGGATCCCAATAAATTAAGTGATAGTAAAATGTATATTGATTTAAAGACAACAATAGATATTTATGAAATGATGCAACAATTTGAAGAAGGAAGTTGGCAAGAGAAAATCGTATCTTCTCAAATTAGTAGCTATGTAAATGAAAAAAATATGTATTTATATGGAGAAGTGAAAGATACCAAAAAAGTAGCTGAAATGGAAGCGGAAATTCAAAAAGTTATAACTAAATTAGAAGAAGGAGATTGGAAATATTTTGCTAAAAAAGATTTAGAAGAAGCTAAAAATTCTTATAACCAGTTAGTAGAACAAAGAAATAATACAGAAGATAAAAAAGAAATACAAGAGTTAGACATAGGAATAGAAAGTGCTAAGATAAATGAGGAAGTAGCTCAAATTCGATTAGATCGAGAAATTGCATATGGATCTGATTATAAAAATATAGCATTAGAAAAATATCAAAGATATTCTAATCATGTCTTAAATATGGAGCATACAGGACAAGAATTAAAATATGAAGAAAAAAGAGAATATAATAATTATCTAGAAAATAGAGAAATCAACAAATACATTTTACAAAATGATGTAGATGTCAATAAACAAAATGACATAAGGGGAATTTTAAAGGGGCTTTTTGATGAATATGGATTATTCATCATTGTTATGGTGGTTATGATTGCAGGTACCATTGTAAGCGAAGAATTTAATAAAGGAACCGTTAAGTTATTATTAGTAAAACCATATAGTAGAAACAAAATTTTATTGGCTAAGTTTATTACCGTTTTGATGATGATTGCATTTTTTATTGTAAGTGTAATCTTGATGGAACTAGTAGTAGGAGGAATCATTTTTGGTTATGACAGTTTATCTGTACCAATACTTCAATACAATTTTACAACGCAAAGTTTAGAAGCAATTTCTATTTTTCCATATTTAGGAATCATGATTTTAACACAATTGCCAAAAATAATTTTATTAGCTACCCTTGCTTTTGCTTGTAGTACTTTATTTACCAATAGTGCAGTTGCAGTAGCATTGCCACTATTAGGATACATGTCAGCAGATATCATCAATATGTTGGTATTACAATATAAAGTTGATTTTATGAGATTTTTTGTTAGCTTAAATTGGAATTTCGAAGAATATTTAGGTGGAAATTTACCAAGTATGGAAGGAATGACCTTTATATTTTCAATTATGATATGTTTGCTTTATTTTATGATAATGATAATTCCAACATTTATATCTTTTAAGAAAAAGAACATAAAAAATATTTAACAATTAAATAAGCTTCCATTTTTCTTGTTTTTTAAAAAAATTCTGTTGAATTATGTGGAAAAAAGTTGTATAATGGAAACATGAAAATAAAAAGGAGGAATACAAAACATGGAAGCAAAGATTATTGGAGACACATTACCAGCTGTTATTTGTAAATTACAGAATGGAGAATCTGTTTTAACAGAAAATGGTGGAATGAGTTGGATGGACGAAGGAATTGCCATGAAAACAACAACCAATGGAGGAATCATGAAAGGAATTGGAAGAGCATTTGCAGGAGAATCTCTTTTCATGAATGTGTACACAGCAGAAAAAGATAATGTAGAAATTGCATTTTCATCTTGTTTCCCAGGACAAATTTTAGAATACAACTTAAAAGAAGGAGAAACCATTATTGCTCAAAAACGTGCTTTTCTTTGTTCTGAAAACACAGTAGATATTGCTATGCAATTCCGTAAAAAATTAGGAGCTGGATTTTTCGGAGGAGAAGGTTTTATTATGCAAAAAATTACAGGACCAGGAAAAGTATTTTTGGAAATTGATGGTTCTGTTGTAAAAAGAGAACTACAAGCGGGAGAAAAATTAAAAGTAGATAATGGTTATGTAGCAGCCATGACAAAAGATGTAAAGTTGAATATTGAAACCGTAAAAGGAGTAAAAAATATAGTATTTGGTGGAGAAGGATTATTTGTGACAACATTAGAAGGACCTGGAACAGTATGGTTACAAACTATGCCAGTTTCAAAATTATCAAGTTTATTGTATATGGGAAATGCAAGATAAAGAAAAAGAGTACTTTTGTGAGAAGCAAAAGTGCTTTTTTGTTATTGAATTTATTTTTTTCTATACTTATGTTAAAATGGAAAAAAGAAATAACTTGTGGAATAGAAAAAAACAAAAATTTAGGAGAGAAAAGATGAAGATACGATAAAAATGCTAATTTAATTCTAGTGATAGAGGATAAAAAGATTGTAGAAATGGGAAATCATGAAGAACTTATGGAAAAACAGGGACATTATTTTAAATTATACAAGAGTAAAGAAGAAGTAATGATCCATTAAATCTTATCTTCAAACGTGAATTAAGAAAAAAGAAAAGAATGAGTATACAACTAAACCAAAAAGTAATATAATGAAAGAGAAAATAAAGAAAAGGAGAAAATAGATGAAAGTAATATTAGTAAATGGAAGCCCAAACCAAAAAGGATGTACGTATACCGCACTAACAGAAGTGGAAAAAAGCTTAAACAAAAATGGAATTGAGACAGAAATTTTTTGGATTGGCAATAAACCAGTTGCAGGTTGTATAGGATGTGGAAATTGTTTAAAAACAGGAGAGTGTTTTGTACAAGATAAGGTAAATGAATTTTTAAAAAAAGTACCAAAGACAGATGGATTTATTTTTGGTACGCCAGTACATTTTGCAGCAAGTTCTGGTATGTTATCTTCTTTTATGGATCGAGTATTTTATGGAAGAAGAAAGTTATTTAGTCATAAACCAGCTTCTGCCATTGCAAGTTGCAGAAGAGGAGGAGCAACAGCAACTTTAGATGAAATTAACAAATATTTTGGGATTAGTAATATGCCAATTGTATCTTCTCAATATTGGAATATGGTACATGGAACCAAACCAGAAGAAGTTTTAAAAGATGAAGAGGGAATGCAAACGATGAGAACTCTTGGAAACAATATGGCATGGCTATTGAAATCGATTGAAGCAGGAAAAAAAGCAGGCATTGAATTACCACAAAATGAACCAGTCATAGCAACGAACTTTATTCGATAAAGGGAATCGTTAGATAATTTGAAAAGAGGTATTAAAAATGAAACAAAAGAATACATATAATGGGAAAGGAATTACCTTAATTGCGTTAGTCATTACAATTATTATATTATTGATTTTGGCAGGGGTAAGTATTGCGATGCTAAGTGGAGAAGGTGGAATTTTAAAGAAAGCAAAATCGGCAGAGTCAGTAACAGAAGAACAACAAGCCAGAGAAAAATTAGAACTAGTACTAAGTGATTTAGCAATTGAGAAACGTACCAATTCTGATTATAATGAAACACAATACATGGATGAAAAATTGAAAAATCAGGGAATGTTAATTATAAAAGATGTTGTAGTAGTAGACGGATGGTATTTTGAAATTGATAGAACGGTACCTAAAATTATAAAAAATATAGGAAATATCCCTCTAAAAAGTGCATGGGAAAAGTTAATAGATCAAGGATTTGAGCCAGAACAAATTGTGGAAGAGGAATCCATGTTAATACAAGTATTAAAAGAAGAATATGATATAAATTATATTTTAGAAAATACAAAAGAAATCATGCCTATTATAGTAAATAGTAAAGTGGCAATGGAATATATCGCTAATAGAAAAGACATATGTGATAAAATTTTTGGAAACACAGAACAAAATATTTCAGTTAATACAACTTGGGTTAATGCTATATTAAATAATAGTAATGCAATAGCAGGATTAGATGCGAGTAATCCAATAACAGTTCCTAATATGACAGATTATATGCAACCTTCAGGAGAGGCCAAAGCGAGTTCAACATACAATACTTTAAGTAATAGTTCGGAATATGCTTGGAAGGTATTTAATAGTTCATTAGATACAGATCAAGATTGTTGGCATAGTAATGAAGGGCAAACATTACCTCAATGGGTACAATATAAATTTGATCAACCTGTTTTCGTTTATAAATTTTATCTACAAAATAGAAAACAAGATACAACATGGGTAAATGCACCCAAAGATTTTATATTATTAGGTTCTAATGATGAGATAAATTGGGATACTTTAGGAACTTATCAAAATACATCTTTTCAAAAATTAATGGGAAAAACATATGTGGTAAAAAATATTAATAAGAGATATCTTTATTATAGAATTAATGTTTTGACAGCAAAAAGAACAGATGGGACAACAGATGTCCCATATACAGCAATAGGAAGAATTCAATTTTATGGAAAATAAAAAATGAACTTTAGCACTCTAAATGGGGTGCTTTTCATATCTTTTCAAAAATCCTTGCTATTCCTTAAAAATATCGATATAATAAAATGGAAAAGGATGGATAATAAGAAAATGAAATTTAGAATAAGGATGATACTACTAATAAGTATACTGTTTTTGGTCTATTTTCATTATGGGAAAGTACAAGCAACTACAATAGATACTAATTTAATACGAGAACAAATGGAGAACTATACAAAAAACATAGATGGAAACAATATTACCAAAGAAGATATTTTGAGAATATATGATGAAATAAGTGAACAATATTCACCTGAAAATATAGCAGACTTGATCGAAGAAAATGCAGAAGAAATAGAAGAACAAGGAATTAGGAAAGAAATCGTAAAAGCAGGCGCTGAATTTATTAGACAAACGGATGCAAAAAGCATCAGAAATATGATTGAAAACGAAATTGATATGGATGACATCCAAGAAAAAATAGAAAAAGGATATACAGCAGAGCAAATTTTAACCAACATAGTAGAGGAAACACCAAGCGGAAAAAAAGTGGAATTAGTTATGAAGATATTATTATCTAACAAAATCATAAAAACAGCTATATTAGTCATTAGCATTTTATGGATTTATGGAACCATTCTTCGTTGGAGAATTTATCAAAAAGCAGGAAAACCTGGATGGGTAGCAATCGTACCATTTTATAGACAGATCGTAATGTACCAAGTTTGTGACTTATCGCCTTGGTTAATGCTTTTATGGTTATTACCAATTATAGGATGGATGGCAATGCTTGTAATTGCTATTATGAAAAGATTTTGTTTGGCAAAAGAATTTGGAAGAAGTGCTTTATTTGGTTTTGGATTGCTATTGCTAGCACCCATTTTTCAAAGTATATTAGCTTTTCATCCTCTTATCGAGAAAATAGAAAAGGAAGCGTAAAAAATGAATAGAGCAGAAAAAATAGCTATTTTTGATTCTGGAATTGGTGGTGTAACAGTATTACAAGAAATAATGAAAGTGTTACCCAAAGAAAATTATATTTATTATAGTGACTCAAAAAATAATCCTTATGGAGAAAAAACAGAAAAAGAAATACAGCAGTTATGTAATAACATTGTACAGTATTTCAAACAAAGAAACTGTAAAATTATCGTAATAGCCTGTAATACAGCTAGTGCGAAAGCAGTGCAATTCTTACGAAAAACTTATCCAGAAATACCTTTTATTGCAATCGAACCAGCTTATAAAATGGTACATGATACTTCCTACGATAAACCAACTTTAGTGATGGCAACAGAAGGAACCATTCATAGTGAAAAATTTAATCTACTATTAAAAAAATATGATAATCATAAGACATTTCTTTTACCTTGTGTAGGATTAGCCGATAAAATTGAACAAGGAAGAGAAGAAGAAATAAAAGAATATTTACAAAACATACTAAAGCCCTATCAAAACAAAGTAGAAAATGTCGTATTAGGCTGTACCCATTATCCTTTAATCCAAGAAGAAATCAAAGCCGTGTTGGGAGAAGTACAATTTTTTAATGGAGCTCCTAATTTAGCAAAACATTTAAAAAAGGTGTTAGAAGAAAAAGATCTAATAAATGAAAAAGGAGAAGGAAAAGTAGAATTTGAAGATTCACAAGGAATCAAAGGAAAAGAAAAAAGATTTTTCGAAATTTTAAAAGGAGAAAAAGAGAATGAAAATATTAAAAAATAAACTAAAAAATGAATTGAATATACGAACAGAAAAAGATTATCCAATCAAAGGAATAGAATTTATTGATATGACACCACTAATCATGCAAAAAGAAACATTAAAAGAAATTCTTGATCAATTTGAAGAAAGGTTAAAAAACAAAGAGATTGATTATATAGTAGCTCCAGAAGCTAGGGGATTTTTACTAGGTACAGCAATAGCAGATCGATTACAAATAGGATGTATTCCCGTTAGAAAAAAAGGGAAATTACCACCAAGCACAGTGGAAAATCGATTCCAATATGAAAAAGAATATGGGAAAGATGAAATGGAATTACCTAAATTAGTGAAAAATACATATGAAAATAAAAAGTTTTATTTGGTGGATGATATTTATGCCACAGGAAATACTATGAAGGCGATTCAGAAAGCAATTGAAAGGGTAGGAGGAGAGATAATAGGAAAAGGAGTTATCATGAATATTACAGCCTTAAATAAGGAAAAAGATGTCTTTTCTCTACTAGAAGTAGAAGAGGAATAGAAAAAAGGAGAGTTTTAATAAAATTATTTTTTAAAACTCTTTCTTAAATTATAAATATTTTTTTAATTGTTCTACGGTATTTTCCTGAAATTGAACAAATTCTGTTAAAATATTTTTAACACATTGGTCAGTATCAGGATTGTGATTTAAAAGTTTAACCCCTTTAATAATTCCCATATTAGTACCTTGTAACATCATTTCTGCAATTTTGGAATTGCTTTTATCATCCATTGTATTAAATTCAACACTCATCCATCCCATTGCTTTTTGCATAGGATTTAGTTCTTTTGGAAAATCATCATATTTTGTCAATTCATTATTTACTTTATTTAAGATCTCATTATATTTATCGTATTGGAATTTTAGATCTTTTTTTAAATTATCATCCTGAATTTTTTCAGAAACATTAGAAATAGAATCCATTCCCATTTTAATGCCTTTGTTAATTTCGTTTAAGATATAACCTGGACTATCCATAAACTGATTCCTCCTTTATTTTTTTTAATATAACCGTTAGGGAAGGAAAATATACGAAAAAAATTTTGTTCACAAAAAATTTACAAAGAAAATTAGCAGATAGTATTGACAAGTGCTAAAAAGGGGTATAATATATAGAAGTTAGCAATCGAAACAAAAGAGTGCTAAAAGAGGTGAAAAAGTTGTTAGATGAAAGAAAAAAGAAAGTTCTACAAGCCATTGTAGAAGAATATATCAATACAGCTGAGCCAGTAAGTTCAAATGCTTTAACACAAAACCATGGGTTAGAATGTAGTAGTGCTACTATACGTAATGAGATGTCAGAATTAGAGAAAAGTGGTTTTTTAGATAAAACGCATACTTCAAGTGGTAGAATTCCATCTGCAAAAGGCTATCGATACTATGTAGATGAACTCTTAAATGAAGAAGCGATTAGTTTAGAAGAAATAAAATACATTCATTCAAAATTAGAAACCAAAGTAAATGAAATAGAAGAATTGACTAAAATAACAGCCAATACCATATCAGAAGTAACCCATTACACTACGATTTCAATAGGACCTAAAACCAGAACACAACGAATTGAAGAAATCAAATTTATGTTATTAGGTAGTAGAATGATGATGGCAGTTATTTTAACAGATGGAGGGCTTGTAAAAGAAACGATTATAAAATTTGATGAAGATATTAATGAAAAACAAGTTGAAACCATTCATTATATGTTTAATCACAAATTGAAAAATCAACCAATAGAAACCATTGATCGTCCCTTGGAAGAATATCTATATGATGAAATGACATATAGTGTCAATGTGATCAAACCAATTATTGAGCAAATAAAAAAAGTATTAGAAGAAGATAGTAAAGTCCATTTAGAAGGAACGAATAAATCTTTTGATTTGCCAGAATTTAATAGTTTAGAAGTAGCAAAGAATTTTATTCATATTCTAGATACGAAAGAATTAGTGGCAGATATGCTAAATTCAGGATTTGCAGAAGATATTAATGTCTATATTGGAGAAGAAAATGAGCAACAAGAATTAAAAGATTTTAGTGTTGTAACTTTCAAACATAAAGTAAATGGAAGAGATTTAGGAACGATTGGAATTATAGGACCAAAAAGAATGGATTATTCAAAAGTAATATCTGTTATGAAATATATTAACAAAAGGTTAAAAGAAATCGATTAAAGAAAGGAAGCGGGTTATATGGAGGAAAAGGAAAAAGAAAATTTAGAAGAAAAACAAGAGAAAGAGACAAAAGAAAAAAAGGAGCAAACTTCTAATAAAGATATGGTTCCAAAACAAGACTATGAAGAATTAGAGGATCGCTATAAAAGAATTTTAGCAGAATTCGAAAATTTTAAAAAAAGGAGTAGCAAAGAAAGAGAAGGCTTATATAATATGATTCTTTCTGATGTTGTGGAAGTCGTACTTCCGATTGTAGACAATTTAGAAAGTGCTGTTAAAATAGAAACAAAAGACGAAGAATATAAAAAAGGAATTGAGTTAGTCTTAAAACAATTAAAAGATGTATTAAGAGCAAAAGGAGTAGAAGAAATCAAAACAGTAGGAGAAACTTTTGATCCTGAACTGCATGAAGCAGTTAGTAGTATTCAAGACGAGAATTTAGGAGAAAAGGAAATTGCACAAGAATATCGAAAAGGCTATAAAATAGGAAGTAGAGTAATACGTCATTCAATGGTGGTAGTAGCCAATTAAAGTTAGAAGATAGGGAGCAAAACAGCTCATAAGAATAAGTTATTAAATTTAAATATAATATAGTTTTAGAGGAGGAATTTTAAAATGGGAAAGATCATAGGAATTGATTTAGGAACAACAAATTCATGTGTCGCTGTAATGGAAGGTGGAGAACCAGTGGTAATTCCAAATGCAGAAGGAAACAGAACCACACCATCTGTTGTGGCATTTTCAAAAAATGGAGAAAGATTAGTAGGGCAAATTGCAAAACGTCAAGCAGTAACTAATCCAGATAATACCGTTATTTCTATTAAAAGAAAAATGGGAACCAATGAAAAAGTAGATATAGAAGGAGATAAATTTTCGCCACAAGAAATTTCTGCCATGATATTACAAAAATTAAAAGCAGATGCTGAAAATTATTTAGGACAAAAAGTAACACAAGCCGTTATTACTGTACCAGCTTATTTTAGTGATAGTCAAAGACAAGCAACAAAAGATGCTGGAAAAATAGCAGGATTAGAAGTGTTAAGAATTATCAATGAACCAACAGCAGCATCTCTTGCTTATGGTATGGATAAAGAGCAAGATCAAAAAATTATGATTTATGACTTAGGAGGAGGAACTTTTGATGTTTCTATTCTAGATATAGGAGATGGAGTATTTGAAGTGCTAGCAACCAATGGAAATACACATTTAGGAGGAGACGATTTTGATGATGCTATCATCAACTATTTAGTAGATGAGTTCAAAAAATCAAATGGAATTGATTTAAAGACAGATAAGATGGCAATGCAAAGATTAAAAGAAGCAGCAGAAAAAGCAAAAATTGAATTATCAGGTGTACAACAAACACAAATTAACTTACCATTTATTACAGCAGATTCAACAGGACCAAAACATTTAGATATTAATTTAACAAGAGCAAAATTTGAAGAATTGATTCATGATTTAGTAGAAGCAACAGCTGGACCAGTTAATCAAGCTTTAAAAGATGCAGGTTTATCACCAAATGATATTCATAAAGTATTATTAGTAGGAGGATCTACAAGAGTTCCAGCTGTTCAAGAAGCAGTAAAAAGAATTACAGGAAAAGAAGCAGATAAGGGAATTAATCCAGATGAATGTGTAGCAATTGGAGCTGCTATTCAAGGTGGTGTTTTATCAGGAGATGTAAAAGATTTAGTCTTATTAGATGTTACGCCTCTTTCTTTAGGAATTGAAACATATGGTGGAGTATTCACAAAATTAATTGAAAGAAATACTACCATCCCAACGAAAAAATCACAAATTTTCTCAACTGCAGCAGATGGTCAAACTTCTGTTGAAGTTCATGTTCTACAAGGAGAAAGAGAAATGGCAGCCTATAACAAAACATTAGGAAGATTCCAATTAACAGGAATTCCAGCTGCACCAAGAGGCGTACCACAAATTGAAGTAACATTTGATATTGATGCCAATGGTATTGTACATGTATCAGCAAAAGATATGGCAACAGGAAACAGCCAAGATGTTTCTATTACAGCTTCTACTAATTTAACAGACGAAGATATTGACAAAGCAGTAAAAGATGCTGAAGCACATGCAGAAGAAGACAAAAAGAAAAAAGAAGAAATCGAAGTGAAAAATAATGCAGAAAGCTTAATCTATAATAGTGAAAAGACACTTACAGATTTAGGAGACAAAATTAGTGGAGAAGAAAAAGCAAAAGTAGAAACTGAAATTGAAAATACCAAAAAAGCATTAGAAACAAATGAGACAGAAAAAATTAAAGAAGCAACTGAAAAATTAACAAAAGTATTTTATGAAATGTCAGAAAAATTATATAAAGCAGCTAATCCAAATGGAGCAGCAGGAGCAGAAGCAAATCAAACAACAGGAGAAGAACAAGAGAATAACAACGATGGAAAGGTATATGATGCAGATTATAAAGTAGAAGATGAAGAGAATAAATAGGCAAATGGGGATTTGAGGGACGCTCCTTAAAATCCCCACTTTGAGGATTTTGGGGACAGTCCTTTCATCTCAATTTAGGAGGAAAAAGAATGGCAGGCAAAAGAGATTATTATGAAATATTGGGTGTGAATAAAAATGCAACAGATGATGAGTTAAAAAAAGCTTATCGAAAATTAGCAAAAAAATATCACCCAGATGCTAACTTAGATAATAAGACAGAAGCTGAGGCAAAATTCAAGGAAGTAAATGAGGCATATGAAAATTTATCAGATCCGCAAAAAAGAAGGATGTATGACCAATTTGGAACAGTTGATCCACAAGGATTTGGTGGAGCGGGTGGACCATTTGGTGGAGCAGGAGGATATTATTCATATAGTAGTTCGGATTTTGGAGACTTTGGAGATTTAGGAGATATTTTTTCTTCCTTTTTTGGAGGTGGATTTGGTGGAAGAACTTCATCTGGGAGAAAACAGAGTGGTCCACGAAAAGGGGCAGACTTAAATTTAGCGATGGATATTACTTTTGAACAAGCTTTCCTAGGAGTAGAAAAAGAAGTGATTATTACAAGAGATGATGTTTGTGATACTTGCCATGGAAGTGGAGCAAAGCCAGGAACTTCTAAAATAAAATGTACAACTTGTCAAGGAACAGGTCAAGTAACACAAGTACAAAATACCATTTTAGGACAAATGCAAACCAGAAGAACTTGTACAACTTGTCATGGAACAGGAGAAATTATAAAAGAGCCATGTGAAACTTGTCGAGGAAAAGGAACCATTCGTAAACAACCTAAAATAAAGGTGAAAATTCCAGCAGGAATTGATGATAACCAAACGATTGTATTAAGAGGAGAAGGAGAACCAGGAGAAAAAGGTGGACCAAAGGGAGACTTATATATAACAGTTCGAGTTAAAAGACATAGCATTTATACCAGAAAAGGAAATAATGTTTTGTGTGAAGTACCAATCACAATTACACAAGCAACTTTAGGAACAGAACTACAAATTCCAATGGTAGATGGTTCAAAAGAGACCTATAAAATTCCAGAAGGAACCCAAACAGGAACCAAGTTTACAATTCGAAATAAAGGATTTAAATCTGTTAATGCAAGTAGTGTGGGAGATTTTGTATTTACTGTAACCGTACAAACTCCAAAAAGATTATCAAAAGAACAAAGGGACTTATTGGTTCAATTAGCTAAAACAATGAATGAACAACCTCCTATCAAAAAACGAGGATTATTTGGATAAGAAAAGAAAAAGATTAGATACGGATATTAAAAAAACATTAATATTTAGTAGATAATCTTTTATTTTTATGATGATTGTGATAAAATACAACCAAAGAAAACAGAGATAGAGGGAGAATATGAAAAGGAAAATAATACCAATAAGTTTACGGTATTTTGTTGATATTGCTAGCAATTGCCTTATCCATTCTAGCATTTTATTGGATCGTAGACATACAAACTCAAGTACCAGAAGAAATTAAGCAAAAATGTGAATTAGAAATCAAACAATATAAAAACAGAAATATATTTATAGTAACTCCAAAAAATAAAGAAAAATCAGAGATAAAAATAATCTATTTTCATGGAGGTTCTTATGTAGCAGAAGCAACAAAGGGGCATTGGGATTTTATTGAAAAAATAGTAAATGACACAGGAGCAACCGTTATTTTACCAGATTATCCATTAACCCCCAAATATAATTATAAAGATGTTTTTGAAATGATAGAGCCTTTTTATAAAGAATTGATACAAAAAGTAGATCAAAATCACTTAGTCATAATGGGAGATTCAGCAGGTGGTGGTTTAGCATTAGCATTAGAAGAAAAAGCAAGTGAAGAAGATTTGCCAATGCCAGGGAAGACTATATTAATTTCTCCTTGGCTAGATGTCCGATTAACAAATCCTAAGATCGAGGAAGTACAAAAAAGAGATAAACAATTGAATAAGGAAACCTTGAAATTAGCAGGAATAGCCTATGCAGGAGAAGAGGGAATGAATAGTTATCTCGTAAATCCAGTAGAAGGTGATTTATCGAAATTAAAAAATATTATAATATATACAGGAACAAATGATATTTTGAATCCAGATGTTTATGTATTAAAAGAAAAAGCAGAGAATGTGGGCGTGAAAATAGAAATTAAAGAATATGAACAAGCAGGACATATTTGGATGATTGAGAAGAATAGTAGCCAAGAATTAGAAGAACAGGCTTATCAAGCAATTCTTGACGATCTAAGAGAATGGTAAATTACAAAAGGAGAAAAACAAGAAATGAAAAAGAAGAAGGAAAGTAAACTATATTGGAGAAAGTTAGATAATTCAGCTAAAATTTTTCCGATTTCTACTGGGAAAAAATATAGTACTGTATTTCGTTTATCAGCTGTTTTAAAAGAGAAAATAGATCCTAATTTATTAGAAGAAGCAGTAAAGCAGGCATTGGAAAAATATAGTTTTTTTAAAGTGAGGATGAAGCCAGGCTTTTTTTGGTATTATTTTGAACATAATACCAAATGTCCGAAAATAGAAGAAGAAAAAGATTATCCATGTAAATATATTGATGATAGGCGTAATCATAATTATTTATTTAAAGTAACTTATTTTGAGAAAAAAGTAAATATAGATATTTTCCATTCCTTAACAGATGGAAATAGTGGAACAACTTTTTTTAAAGAAATTCTATACACTTATTTAGAATTAAAGCATCCAGAAGAATTAGATGAGGAAGAAAGAAGAATTCGAAAGATAGAATATGATGCAGAAGACAGTTATATGAAAAATTATGATCGAAAAGCAAAATCAAATGCTTCTAGCAAAAAAGCATATATTTTAAAAGGACCTAAAATACCACTAGGAGCAATTAGTGCGATTCATCAAATTATGAATTTAGAGGATTTAAAAAAGGTAAGTAAGCAAGAAGAAGCAACTATTACACAATATTTAACAGCAGTTTTGATTGATTGTATTTATCAAGAAAATGACAAAAAGAAAAAAGGAAGAAAACCGATCAAAGTATGTATTCCAGTGAATTTGAAAAAATATTTTTCTTCTAAAACAATGTCCAATTTTTTTTCTTATATAACAGTAGAGGCAGAAATGAAAAGGGATCAGTTAGATACTTTTCAAAAAATTTTAGACTTTGTGAAAAAAGATTTTACCGAAAAACTAACAGAAGAAGAAATTATGAGAACCATGTCAGCCAATGTGAAAATAGGAAATCATCCATTGATTCGTCCCATTCCTTTGATATTAAAAAAAGCAATTGTTCGATTAAGTTATAGAGAGATTAGAAAATATACCACTACAACATTTTCAAACATAGGAAGAATAGGGATTATAGGAAAGTATAAAGATTACATTGATTATTTTTTAATGTTGATAGCACCAGAACCAGTAGAAAAAATAAAATGTTCTAGTTGTACTTTTGAAGATAAAATGGTGTTTACTTTTACCTCTATTTTACAAGACAATCAGATTGAAAAAAGATTTTATGAATTTCTAAAAGAAAAAGGAGTTCAAATAGAAATAGAAAGCAATGGTGTTTTAGATGATATATCCAGAAAAAATCAAAGCCAAAACAAGTGATAAGATTTTAAAAATATGCATGGGTTTATCCATAGGAATCATGCTTCTTTTGTTGTTAATGAACAAATTAGTGACACCCAATATTCCATGGGCAGCTTTAGCCAATGCAGGAATTTTATATACTTGGATTGTAGTGATTTATTCTATTAAGAAGAATGTAAATATTGCAGGGCATGTATTATTACAAATTATTGTACTTTCTATCTTAATGATTTATATTGACTATATTTTAGGAGAAAAAGGGTGGGCCATTAATATAGCAATTCCTATTATGATTATGATTGCAAATTTAATTATGTTAGTATTAACCATAGTAAGCTATAAAAAATATATGAAATATGCGATTTACCAATTAATTATTGTATTAGCTAGTATGGTTCCTGTGATTCTTGTAACAGAACATATTGTACAAGATAAGACATTAAGTATAATTGCTACTAGTATTTCTATTTTAAATTTTATAATTGGTTTAGTGCTATCTGCTAAAGATATCAAAGAAACAATAATCAGAAAGTTTCATTTTTAAAGTTAAGGAGTTAACAATGAAAAATATAAAAAATTATAATTTAGAAGAATTAAAGGACGAATTAAGAAAAATGGAAGAAAAGCCATACCGAGCAGAGCAAATATTCAAATGGCTATATGAAGAAAAAGTAGAAAGTTTTGATGAAATGACAAACTTACCATTAACATTACGAGAAAAATTAAAAGCCCATTATCAAATTTGTCATTTTCATATTTTGAAGAAGCAAGAATCCAAAGATGGAACCATTAAATATTTATTTGATTTATTAGATGGGAATGCCATAGAAACAGTTTTGATGAGATATCACCATGGAAATAGTATTTGTGTATCCTCTCAAGTAGGATGTAAAATGGGATGCAAATTTTGTGCTTCCACAGGGATTAATTTTATTCGAGATTTGACTAGTGGAGAAATTATAGAACAAATTGTGAGAGTAGAACAAGATATCAAAGAGAGAGTTTCTAATGTAGTGTTTATGGGAATAGGAGAGCCATTCGATAATTATGAAAATGTAGTAAAAGCAATTCATTTAATTAATGATCCCAAAGGACTAAATATTGGGGCAAGACACATTAGTATTTCAACAAGTGGGTTGATCCCCAAAATTTATCGATTAGCAGAGGAAAATATTCAATGTACTCTTTCGATTTCTTTACATGCAACCAATAATGAAAAAAGAAGTAGTATGATGCCAATTAATCAAACTTATCCAGTTGAAGAATTATTACAAGCCTGTAAAGATTATATCCAAAAAACCAATCGAAGAATTTCTTTTGAATATGCGTTAGCGAAAGATAATAATGACAATTTAGAAGATGCAAAGGAATTGGTAAAAAGATTGAAAGGCATGTTATGCCATGTGAATCTAATACCAATTAATAAAATTGAAAATGGGAAATTTGATAAAAGTTCTAATGAGAATATCATAAAATTTAGGGATTATTTAAATGAACATGGAATTGTAGCCACAATTCGAAGAGAATTAGGATCTGATATTGATGCTGCTTGTGGGCAATTGCGAAGAAAAAATTTAGAAAAATAAGAAAGAATCATGTTGTTTTAGCTAAAAATGTTACTTGTTTTTTTGAAAAAAATGTTATAAAATAAAAAGGATATTAGCAAATCAAAAGGAGAAGTTATGATATTAAAGGACATAAAAGAAATATTACCATTTGCCAATAAAATGAAAGTGTATGCTTTTGTGGGACCATCTGGTACTGGAAAAAGCTATCGAGCTCAAATGGTAGCAGGAGAAAAGAATACACATTTTATTATTGATGATGGATTATTGATTAAAGATAATGAGGTAGTAGCAGGAGAGTCTGCTAAAAAGGCATCTACCAAAGTAGCCACTGTGAAACATGCTCTTTTTTATGAAGAAGAAGAAAAAGAGGAAATTATAAAAGCATTAAAAAAATATAAACCAGAAAGTATTCTAATATTAGGAACTTCAGATGGAATGGTACAAAAAATTGCAGCTAATTTAGGCTTACCAGAAATTTCAGAAACAACATATATTACAGAAGTAGCAACAGAAGCAGAAATGAAAACTGCAAGGAAAATTCGAGTAACGGAAGGAAAACATGTAATACCAGTTCCTACATTCGAAATAAAAAAAGATTTTTCAGGTTATTTATTAGACCCACTACAAATTTTTAAATCAAAAGGAAAAGGAAAACAACCTTATATTTCTGAAAAATCTATTATAAGACCTACTTTTAGTTACATGGGGAGGTTTACCATTTCAGATTTAGTATTTAGACAAATTATAGAATATTTAGCAATGCAAACTCCTATTATTTATAAAATTTTAAAAACAAGGGTTGAAAATTATGGGGATGGAGCAAAAATTTATATGGAAGTTACGATTTTGTATGGATGTAATGTAATAGAAGGATTAAAAGAATTTAAAGAGAGAGCTAGAAGAGAAATTGAAAAATTAACTGCCATGAATGTAGTTGAATTAGATGTTGTAGCTAAAAATATTTTTGTTCCAGAGGAAAGGGAAGAAAATGGATAACAATGATGGAATCAAAGAAGTATCAAAAAAAGAGATGGAAGAATTGTTTCATTGGCTATTTGGAGAAAATATAGAGATAAGAGAAGAACAAGATATTACATTATGCCCTTATTATGAAGATAGTAATATTTATTATACAGAAGAAATTTATCAATTATTTCAAACAAAAGCGATGCAAAGATTAGGGAAAATACTACATTTGGGGAGGACTATGTTTCAAGAATCAAATGCATATCACACAAGATTAGAACATTCAAAGGGAGCTTATAGGAGATGTATAGAGTTTTTAAGTATACAATATCGAGATCCAGAATGGAGAGAATACATTGAAAGAAATAAATTAAAAGGATATTTAGTAGAAAAAATAAAATTTATGTGTGTTCATGATATAGGACATTTTATACTTTCTCATTCAACAGAAAAATTAGTAGGAGAAGAGGAGGTTACACATGAGCAAATAGGGCAAAAAATTTTAGAAGAAGATTTAGAAATAAAAAATAGTTATGATAAAATTAAAGCAAATGAATCGAATAGTAATCTTAAGGGAGATGGAGCATTAGAATTGTTTTGTGAAGGAACCATTGATTTTGACCGAATGGACTATATTGTACGTGACAGAACTTATTTAGGGGAAGAAATTGTGGAAGACTTAATGTTAAAATTATGTTCTATGTGTCATTTAAAATGGATTCCAAGTGAAAAAGCATACCGTTATGTATATGAAAAAGAAGCGTTACCATATATTGAGAAATTTATATTATTAAGAGATCGCATGTATAAATGTGAATACAATTCAAAAAGAAATAAAATAGGTGATGTATTAGCTTGTTATGTGCTTCAAGAAATGAATGATGGAAAAATAGGACAAAATAGTAAACTAAAAACATATTTAAATCATATTGTAGGGAAAAGGTTAGAAGAAATAAAGATAGAAGAATATTTAAATGCAAATGATATTTTGTTTTTAAAAGAATTAATGGAAATAGAAGAAACTAGTAATGATGCAATTGTAAGATATCTTATACCCAATAATAAAGAATTATTGCAATTAGCAATTGCTTTATTAAATCCACAGGATACTTCCCATAATGATTATAATGAGGAGGAAAGAGAATGGCTTAAAATTTTAAGAAATAGAATGAAGAAAGAGCATGAGAAAGTAGAGGCAGGAGAAATTTTTGTTTCGATAGAATTACAAAAAGATAAGAGAGAAAAAATATTAGAAGAGATAAAGGAAGTAAGTGGAATTAAAGAAGAAAAGGGAATTTGTAGTTATAAAAGAAAATTTAAAAAATACGACAAGCAAGAACCAATTTATATAGAAGATGGGGAGATTTATAGATTGGATCAATATCCTAAATTACAAATTGACTTATCAGATGAATATCATTATGGGGTGTATGTTATTATTCCACAGTTAAGAGAAGAAGGAATTGACGAAGAAAAAATTCAAAAAATAAAACAAATTATAGAAAAATACCAAGTAGAGGAGATAGAAGAAAAGAAAGAAAACAGAAATAAAAATCGAATGAGTATGTTTCGTGTAAAATCAGGAGAAATCGATTACCATAAAAAATTTAATGATTTTTTTGGAGAAGGAAGATAGGAGAAGAGAAAGCCATGATCGTTGCAGTAGATGGACCAGCAGGAGCTGGAAAAGGGACTATAACCAAACAAGTAGGAGAAAGATTAAAATTACTTAATATCGATACAGGTGCAATGTTCCGTTGTGTTACTTTAAAATTACTACAAGAAGGGATAGATCTTGAAGAACAAGAAAAAATAAAAGACATTTTAGAGGTAATTAACATAGAGTTAAAAGAAAGTGGAGAGGTATTCTTAAATGGAGAAGATGTAACCAAAAAGATAAGAAAAGATGAAGTCAATAATTTAGTATCTCCTGTTTCTGTGATTCCAATAGTAAGAGAAAAATTACTAGCATTGCAAAGAACCATAGCAGAAGGGAAGAATGTGATCATGGAAGGAAGAGATATTGGGACAACTGTGTTTCCAAATGCTGACATAAAAATATATTTAGATGCTACACCTGAAGAAAGAGCAAAAAGAAGAATGAAACAAAATCAGGAAAAAGGAATGAATAGTTCTTATGAAGAAGTTTTGGAAAATATTATAGACAGAGATAAAAGAGATTCAACGAGAGAAATAGCACCATTAAGAAAGGCAGAAGATGCGATTTATATCGATTCAACGAACCTAAAAATAGAAGAAGTAGTAGAAGAAGTAGTAAAAATAGTAGAATCTAAAAAGAAAAGATAAGAAGGAGTGTAGTATGAAAAATGGAATGAAAGCAATTATAAAATGGATCGTAAGAGGTGCCATTTATTTATGGTGTAAGATTTATTATCGAGTAGAAATAAAAGGACTAGAAAATGTACCAAAAGAAGGACCTGTTATTTTTTGTGGAAACCATAGAACTTATCTAGATCCTCCATTAATGGTAGCAACTGCAAAAAGAGATATGCGTTTTTTGGCTAAGGAGGAATTAGCCAAAAATCCTTTTTTAAATTTCCTAGGATGGGTATTTGATGCGATTCATGTAAAACGAGATGAAAAAGATGTAACAGCCATTAAGGAATCTTTAAAAGCTTTGAAAAATGGACAATGTATAGGATTGTTTCCAGAAGGTACAAGAAATGGTTTAGAAAAAGGAGAAAAAGTAAAAGATGGTGTGGCATTTTTTGCGGTAAGAAGTGGAGCAAAAGTAGTACCATGTGGAATTAAAGGGGGAACAAAGGAACAACGAAAAGTTACCATTACCTATGGAAAACCGTTAGATTACAGCCAATATAAAGGAAATAAAGACAAAGAGGTATTAGATCAAATAACAGAAGAAATAATGGAAAATATTATAAAATTGACAAAATAGAAAAATAGGTGTATAATTTTGTATGTTTTTAAGAGAGGGGATTTAGGGACGTTCCTTAAAATCCCCAAAAGAGGGACTGAAGGGACAGTCCTTAAAATTTTGTAAAAGAGGGGAAGACAGGTTCTTTTTTCGATAGGGATTTTAAGGAACGTCCCTAGATCCCCTTTTAGATAGGAGAAATAGAAATGAACAATCAAAATATTAGAAATATTGCTATTATTGCCCATGTAGACCATGGAAAAACGACATTAGTAGATGCTTTGCTAAGACAGAGTCACGTATTTCGAGAGAATGAGCAAGTACAAGAAAGAGTAATGGATTCTAATGATCAAGAAAAAGAAAGAGGAATTACCATTCTTGCTAAAAATACATCTGTTATGCATGGAGATATTAAAATCAATATCGTAGATACACCTGGACATGCTGACTTTGGAGGAGAAGTAGAAAGGGTTTTAAAAACAGTTGATGGAGTCTTGCTGTTAGTCGATGCTTTTGAAGGGGCAATGCCTCAAACAAGAGAAGTTTTAAAGAAATCTTTAGGATTAGGATTAAAGCCAATTGTTGTCATTAATAAAATAGATCGACCAGGAGCTACTCCAGAAAAAGTGGTAGATCAGGTAATTGAATTATTTATTGAGTTAGAGGCAAGTGATGAACAATTAGATTTTCCAGTTGTGTATGCTTCTGCAAAAAATGGAATTGCTAAAATGGATTTAAAAGATGAAACAGAGGACTTGAATTGTTTATTTGAAACTATTATTCGTACCATCCAAGCACCTAATTGCGATGAAGAAGGACCAGCACAAATGTTGGTATCAAACATAGATTATGATGATTATGTTGGAAGAATTGCCATAGGAAGAGTAGAAAGAGGAACCATTCAAAATGGAATGCCAGTATCTATCTGTGGAAAAGAAGATAAAATTACGCAAGGAAGAATTGCTAAAGTATATACTCATGTGGGGTTAAATAAAGTAGAAGTAGAAGAAGGAAAAGCAGGAGATATTATAGAATTAGCAGGAATTTCTGATATTAATATTGGAGATACCATTTGTGATTTTAATCATCCAGAAAAAATACCATTTGTAGATATTGATGAACCAACTGTTTCTATGACATTTAGTGTAAATAACGGACCATTTGCAGGAAAAGAAGGACAATTTATTACTTCAAGACATATTCGTGACAGATTATTTAAAGAATTAGAAAAAAATGTTTCTTTACGTGTAAAAGAAACAGAAACACCAGATTCTTTTGAAGTATCAGGACGAGGAGAATTACATTTATCAGTTTTAATTGAAACAATGAGAAGAGAAGGGTTTGAACTTTTAGTATCAAGACCAAAAGTTATTTTTAAAGAAATTGATGGCGTAAAATGTGAACCAATAGAAAGTTTAGTAGTAAATGTGCCAGATGATTGTGTAGGAAATGTTATTGAGAAATTGGGAAGAAGAAAAGCGGAAATGGTGAATATGGAGCCAGCAGAAGCAGGACATACAAAAATTGAATTTAAAATTCCAGCAAGGGGATTGATTGGATATCGAACGGAATTCTTAACAGATACAAAAGGAGAAGGAACCATGAATCATATTTTTGATTCTTATGAACCTTTTAAAGGAGAAATCCAAGCTAGAGTAAGAGGAACTATTGTAGCTTTTGAAAATGGAAAATCTGTAACTTATGGATTATATAATGCACAAGATAAGGGAGATTTGTTTATTGGACCAGGGATAGAAGTATATGAAGGAATGATTGTTGGATTAAATGCAAGGGGAGAAGATTTAGCCATTAATGTATGTAAAGAAAAACACTTGACCAATACAAGGGCATCTGGTTCAGATGAAGCTCTTCGACTAGTGCCACCAATTCAAATGTCTTTGGAAAAAGCGATTGAATTTATTCAAGATGATGAGTTAGTGGAGATTACTCCAAAATCAATTCGTCTAAGAAAGAAAATATTAGATAGCAAAGAAAGAGAAAGAGCGAATCGAAATAAATAGATTAAAGGAGTAGAGAATATTTTGGCAAAATATAATGCAGGAAAAAAAGTCCAAAGAGCGGAGTGGGATTATTCTGATAAAAGAAAAAGAGATAATTATCAAAGAGAAAGAGTAGAAAATAATTTAGATGAAGAAGTAAAGAATAGAAACTATGTTAAAGAGAAAATAAGAGGATATATAGATAATGGAATGACACTAGAAGAGGCAGCAGAATTAATAATAAAAGAAGAAAAAGAATTAGTTGCTACATTTCATTATTATACAGAAGCAGGGGTAGATATAAAACAGTGTTTTATTAATTGGTGTAGAAAATATAAACCAAGAGCGAAAGAAAGATAAATAGAAAAATTGCCGTTGAGGAAATCTCTTTTGGCAATTTTTTTAAAAGAAACTATTTAAGATAGCCAATGTGAAAAAAGAAACGTCCCCATTGCACATGAAAGTGAGGTAGAAATGAATCAACAGGAATTAGAAAAGATAAAAAAGAAAGCATTAGAAGAGCATATACCAATTATTATGGATGAGACTTTGGAGGTAATGGAAAAATATCTAGTTAAGATAAGACCGCAAAAGATATTAGAAATCGGAACAGCAGTTGGGTATTCAGCAATGTGTTTTACAAGGTTTTTAGCGGAAAATGGTAGAATTGATACAATCGAAAGAGAAGCAGATAGAGTAAAAGAAGCAAAAGATAATGTGAAAAAAGTGGGAGTAGAAGATAAAATCTGTATTTATGAAGGGGATGCGGTAGAGATTCTTCCTACTTTAAAGGAACCATATGATATGGTTTTTATTGATGCAGCAAAAGGAAAGTATCCATTTTTTTTGAAAGAGGCTTTGCGATTGATTCATTCTCATGGTATTATTTTTGCGGATAATATTTTATATAAAGGCTATGTGTTAAGTGATTATAATAAGCATAAACAACGTACAGCGGTTCGAAATTTGAGAGAGTATATAAAGGAAGTGAGCGAAAATCCAAACTTAGAAACTGAAATTTTAGAGGTAGGAGACGGATTGGCGGTAAGTCAAGTGAAAAAGAAAGAATGCTAAGAGGGCTATCTCTCAGCATTTTTTTCTTGAACTCGTTCCTTGATATCACTAACAGAGTTTGTATAAGATAATCGAATAGTTCGTGATTCACTGGACATTTGTTGAATTAAGTCATCTATTTTTTCTTCTGGAATCCCATTTTGTATTAAAATTTGTTTTATATTACTTTTAGGAAGGGTAATATAAGGATCATTTCTTTGAATTTCTTGTAGTTTTTTTAATAGCATATCAGAAAGACAAGTTGTTTGATCTGTTTTTAAAAGAACTTCTTTAAAATTGTCCAATAAAGTTTTTATATTAACAAAAGCAGTATTTTTATTAGTACGTGAATGAGGGGATGAAACAGCTATTAATTTAGGAGAATGATACTCAGCAAAGATAGGAAGGAAGACTTCCATAGGATAAGTTCGTGTTTCTTTTTTCATGTCATATGTTCCTTCTGTATTTTTTTTCATAATGATAATTTCATCTTCCATATTGTCTTTTACTTTAACACTTTTAAGAGCAAACTCAAGGTTTTTTCTAAGAATTATTTGTTCTGGAGTTAAATCTTTTATAGAGGTTGATAGCAAATAATTTTTTTGGGATAAAGATATCGCATCTAATGTATTGAGAGACTGCTCCAATGCAGTTTCATGATTTTTACTAGTACTAAATTCAGGAGTTAATTCAAAAAATGGAAAAATATCAAGTTGTTTTGTATGCATTTGACTATGAGCAGAAGTTCCCATTTTAGAAGCTTTATATCTAGCATAAGGAGAGAATTGAACCTCTATTTTTTTCCACTGGAAGTTTGTAAAATAGCAAAAATAGCAGCAAATCCATTTCTTTTAAATTTGGGTTTTATGGAAATTGCTTTTGTATCTAGTTGATCTCTTAAAAGATTTTCGCGTAGAAAATTGGTATCCTTTAATAATTGAGGAATCATAATTTTTAAGGCAGAAAACTCAAATCTATCATTGATTCTATTTTCGAATTCATCTAATAAAGAAGATAATTCTTTTTGGTAATTCATATGTTCTTTATAAGTTAACTTTTGCTTAAAACTATTCGTAGCTAAATAAACACGATAACATTTTAGAGAAGAAGCTAACAATTTAGAAAAAGAAGTACCGTCTATCATTTTCATCTTTTGGGGAAAACAAAGGACCACTATATTCCTCAGAGCATTCTGGGTAAGTAAGATATTGTAATCGATCTAATAATTCAATTTTTAGTTGTAAATATTGTTCTTGAGTAAAATCCCAAAAAGAAGTATTTCCATGTAAATAATTATATAAAGAATGAAAGATAGAGGTATTAAGTTCCTTTTGTTTTCTTGCTTTTCTAAATTCTATTCCCTCTTCGGTGTTTCGTATAGAATCATCAATATGAAAAGTTTCAGCAATATCTGTTACATAAACTGTAAAACCAAAGTAGTCATCTGAAACTTTAGATAAATTGAAATGGCTGGTTAAATCAGAATAACTAATCCCTTTTTCTAGATTAGAAGGAATAATGTTTTCTAAGGAATTCATGAATTCTTTTCTTAAATTATCGGATACACTTTTAGGACCTTTTAATCGACCAGTAGAAGAAATATGTACTTTTGGAAAATCGTTATTAGAACTAGTATAAAAAGCAGATTGAATATCTTCATCATTTTGCATACTTTGGGAATGTTTTGAATATTCTTCTACAATGTCAAAAACTTTATTTTCTAGAAACATTTTTTGCAATCTAAATTCAGTAGGATCTTTTTCATCTTTTATGAATTGCAAAAATTCACTTGGGAATTTTTTGGCAACAATAATTTTTAATTGTTCCATTTCTATTTTTGAAAAATTAGTAGAGTTAGGGTCTTTCAAATAAGCGAAGAAGACATCTTTTATATAAGATTCTAATTGTTGAATTATTTCATTTGTGATAGGGAATTTTAAGAAATGAAATATATTTTCAGGAAAATTATCACGTACTAATTTTCTTAATTTATTTTGTCTGGTACGAGAGATTTGTCGATCATCTCTTAAATTTATAAGAAGTCCATATAGTTCAAAAAGTGAGGATGAATGAAATTCATCAATTAATACTTCATTGCTAGATGGAATTATGTTTATGGTATTTAAATATTCATTAAATTCTTTTCTTGTTTTTAAGTAATAAGACATAAAATCACCTCTAATACCATTATACCATAATTTAACATAAAAGAAAAGCCTTGGAAAATAATTGACAATCATCAGAAACACTTATATAATATAGGAAATTATAATAAAAGAGGTAAAAACATGAAAACAATTGAATTATTAGCACCAGCAGGATCATTTGAAAAAGCTAAAATAGCCTATCTTTATGGAGCAGATGCTGTTTATTGTGGGACATCATCTTTGTCTTTAAGAGCAAGGGCTGATATGCAAGAAGATGATTTAGAAAATACCATAAGATATGCACATGAAATAGGAAAAAAGATCTATGTAACGTTAAACATATTTGCTTGGGATGATAAATATGAAGAAATTATCAGTATGGCAAAAAAATTAGAAGAATTAAAACCCGATGGAATTATTGCTGCTGATGTAGGAGTGATTGAAGCATTAAAAGAGTATGCTCCATCTGTGCCAATTAATATTAGTACACAAGCAAATATCATTAGTCTGCAAGACTGTAAGTTTTGGCATCAGAATGGTGCCAAAAGGGTCATTATGGCAAGAGAGATGAACAAAGAACAATTGAAATATATTATGGAAAACAAACCAAAAGATTTAGAAGTTGAAATTTTCGTTCATGGGGCAATTTGTTTTGCTTTTTCAGGAAGGTGTTTTTTAAGTGATTTTTTATCTTGTAGAAGTGCTAATTTAGGGGATTGCGTACAAAGTTGTAGATGGTCCTATAATATATATGCAGAAGAAAAAAATAATCCAGGAGAAATGATGCCAATTGAAACAAATGAATATGGAACCAGTATTTTTTCATCCAAAGATTTGTGTTTAATCAAAGAGTTACCAGAAATTATAGACATGGGAATTGATAGTTTGAAAATAGAAGGAAGATTAAAAACAGAGTATTATATAGCAAGTGTTATAAATGCCTATCGAAATGCAATTGATGATTATCAAAAGGATCCTGAACATTATGATGATAGGAAATATTTTAAGGAATTAGAAAAAGTAAAAACAAGAGGATTGACTACTTTTTATTTTAATGATAGAAAAAATAAAGATATTCAGGAATATAGTGGAAGACAATATAATGAGAATTATGAGTTTGGTGGAAAAGTAGTGGAATATAACAAAGATAAATCCACCATAGAAATTCGAAATAAATTACAAGTAGGAGATGTTTTGGAAATAATTGTACCATATCAAATTGAACCTTATACCTTTACAATTTGTGAATTATGGAACGAAGAGACGAATGAACCAATCAAAGAGGTAAGTCCGGGGGTAAAAGGACAAAAGGTAAAAATAAAATTACCAATAGAATGTCAAAAAGATTGGATCATAAGAAAAAAGAAAAATTGAAATAAATTGAAAAATATGCTATAATACAAGTAGAAAACCAAAGGAGGAAGACAGTATGTTGGCAATTGGAACAAGAGTATATGGCACGTATGAGATCGCATCCATAGGGTATGCAACAAAAGGAGAAGCGTATGAAGACATTTCTCAATATCGGAAAGGGGTAGATTGTACTACCTATTTCGACAAAGAAGAAGAAGAATGGTATGTGATCGAGAAAAAGTAGTCCAACAAAAGAACATAAGGGGATGCAAAAAAAGCGTTTCCCTTGTTCTTTTTAGAAACAAAGAAAAACGAATCTAGAATTTTTAGTTATTTTATCTGAAAATTTAAGATTCGTTTTTTGTTAGCTTTAAGGACAATAAAGTGAATGAGAGAATTAAAAAAGGAAACGAAAAATGTAAATAAGGTAATAACATGTATTGAATCAAAGAAATAAGATTAGTAAAATAACATTAAAAAACGAAAGAAGGAAAAGAAATGAAAAAGAAAAAGATCTTATTATTCATTTTAATGATGACAGTAACTGTCATACTATTAAATACAAATAAAAGTAAGGCAGCCTTGCAAGCGAATGGTGGAACTCCAGCAACAAAAGGAATTAATGATTGGATAACTGGAATAAGACAGATGCAAGCAACAGGAGGAACTTTGGGGCTAACGGATGCGATTAATGGAACCAATCTGACAAGTGGGAATAAAAACCTAGATATTCATATGCAAAAAAATACGGAATATGGAGCAATGGTGATCTTATCAGCATCTAGTTATGGAAATCCAAATTCTATAACAGATGGACAAACGACAACAGGAAACGAAACAGGAATCAAAATGAAAATCAATAAAGAATGGGTAGCAGCGGGAATGAGTAATACAGCAGCAATTTCTATGAAAAATGCATCCAATCGATATAAAAATCAATATACAGCACCTACTTATACAGAAAAAGTAGGAGATGCAGTAGCTACAATAGGTGGGTGGCATGGAAGTGGTGCTAAAACTTGGATTAGTAGTAAAAGCAATCAGAGTGGTACTATCATTCGTAGTTGCTTATTAAGAAGCTATGCAGGAAGTATCTTTTCCTATTATGGTTATGGTTATAATTATGCTCATAATGTTGACAATGCTACTGATATTGAGTCTGATAGACAAGATGCAGATTACAGAAAATCATGGTCAAGCCGAGCAGTTGTCGTAGTAGGAAGTGGAGTATAAAGATTTAAAGGGAGGAAGACAATGTAAAATAAAAAAGGAAACGAAAAATGTAAATAAGGTAATAACATGTATTGAATCAAAGAAATAAGATTAGTAAAATAACATTAAAAAACGAAAGAAGGAAAAGCGATGAAAAAGAAAAAAATGTTATTACTAATTTTAATGATGACAATAGGAATTATAGTAGGAAAAGGAAATAGTAGTCAAGCAGCCTTACAATCGAATGGAGGAAGCCCTGCAACCAAAAAAGTAAATGATTGGATTTGGCAGATAAGGACAATGCAAGCAACAGGAGGAACACTAGGATTAACCGATACGATTAGTGGAACAAATTTAACAAGTGGAAATAAAAATTTAGATATTCATATGCAAAAGAATACAGAATATGGGGCATTAGTAATATTAGCTACGTCATCCTATGGAAATTTGAATAAAATAGAAAGTGGACAAACTACAACAGGAAATCAAACAGGTGTTAGCATGAATATCAATAAAGAATGGGTAGTAGGAGCAGCTGCAAATGTTAGGGTAGACAATTTTAAAAAAGCAGCAGGAAGATATAAGAATATATATGCAGAAACTTTAGTTTCAAAAGTAGGAGATGCTTTAGATATAGGATCATGGCATGGAAATGCAGCTAATAGATGGTTTAGAACCTATGGGGATTATATAACGTATTGTGCAGTTCTTCGTAGTTATACAACTAGCATATTTTCATATTATGGTTATGGCCCAGGGGCTGGAGGAAGTGGAGCACAAGATGCAAATGTTGATCTTCCATGGGCTTCACGAGCAGTAGTTGTGGTAGGAAGTGGAATATAAAAATTTAAATGGTGGAAACCAAAAATGTAAATAAGATACCAAAAAGTATTGAATCAAAAAATTAAGATTAGTAAAATAACATTAAAAAACGAAAGAAGGAAAAGCGATGAAAAAGAAAAAAATGTTATTACTAATTTTAATGATGACAATAGGAATTATAGTAGGAAAAGGAAATAGTAGTCAAGCAGCCTTACAATCCAATGGAGGAAGTCCAGCAACAAAAGATATAAATGGATGGATCACGGGAATAAGACAAATGCAAGCAACAGGAGGAACATTGGGATTAACCGATACCATTAATGGAACTAATTTGACAAGTGAAAATAAAAACTTAGATATTCATATGCAAAAAAACACTGAATATGGAGCGATGGTAATCTTATCAGCATCTAATTATGGAAATCCAAACCATATAGCAGATGGAGATACTACAACAGGAAATGAAACAGGAGTCAAGATGAAAATTAATAAAGAATGGGTAGCAGCGGGAATGAGTGATACAGTAGCAACTTCTATGAAAAATGCATCCAATCGATATAAAAATGAATATACAGCACCTACTTATACAGAAAAAGTAGGAGATGCCATAGCAACCATAGGAGGTTGGCATGGAAGTACTGCTACGACTTGGCTTCGTAGTACTAATAATAGTGCTGTTACGATAGTACGTGGTTGTCTGTTAAGAAGTTATGCTGGAAGTATCTTTTCATACTTTGGCCATGGATATGGATATACTAATGAATACGATAACAATGATATTGAAAAAAATAGACGTGATGCTGATTACCGAAAACCATGGAGTAGCCGAGCAGTAGTCGTAGTAGGAAGTGGAGTATAAAGATTTAAATGGAGGAGAATAATGTAAAATAAAAAAGGAAACCAAAAATGTAAATAAGATAGCAGAAAGTATTGAATCAAAAAATTAAGATTAGTAAAATAACATTAAAAAACGAAAGAAGGAAAAGCGATGAAAAAGAAAAAAATGTTATTACTAATTTTAATGATGACAATAGGAATTATAGTAGGAAAAGGAAATAGTAGTCAAGCAGCCTTACAATCCAATGGAGGAAGTCCAGCAACAAAAGATATAAATGGATGGATCACGGGAATAAGACAAATGCAAGCAACAGGGGGAACATTAGGATTAACCGATACCATTAATGGAACGAATCTGACAAGTGGAAATAAGAACTTAGATATTCATATGCAAAAAAACACGGAATATGG
>CASAUJ010000016.1 GCA_949118805.1 uncultured Clostridia bacterium
TCAAAGTATATTAATTTCAAAAATTTGTGACATATGATTGACTAACCTACAATTATATTTTGTAGAATTTTTCAACTTTTATTGATTTTTCCTTATTTTTAAGATACAATATTTGAAACAAAAGATTTATGAAAGAGGAATGAATCCCATGAAAAAGAAAAAGAAGAATCAAAAAATTATAAAAATAAAAACTGGATTTGAATCCAAAAATTTAATCCATACTGTAAAATTAAAAGTTCTTTTAGTTTTCACTATCTTTATTTTAGTTTTTCTAATTGGTAGAATTGGTTTTATTCAATTTGTTCAAGGAAACTTTTTAAAAGAAAAAGCCTACCAACAACAAACCATCAATCAAATTATTAGCCCAAAACGAGGTAATATCTATGACTCCACTGGTAAAGCTCTTGCTATTGGTGCACAAGTGGATACCATAACGATTAATCCTACCAAAATTTCTAAGAACAATGATGTTGATACCAAAGATTACAAGGAAAAAGTAGCCAAAGGATTATCTGAAATTTTTGAATTAGACTATGAAGAAGTATTGAAAAAAGTAACTAGCACATCACAAGTAGAAACCATTATCAAAAAAGTAGAACAAGAAAAGGTAGAACAATTAAAAGCATGGATGCAAGAAAATAAAATTTCTGTTGGAATTAATATTGATGAAGATACCAAAAGATATTATCCTTATAGTACAGTTGCTTCTAATGTTATTGGATTTTGCGGTAATGATAACCAAGGATTAAGTGGAATCGAAGCAAAATGGGAATCGGTTTTAACTGGTACCCCTGGAAAAATTGTAAGTTCCAAAGGAAGTAACCAACAAGAAATCCCAAATGCAGAAGAAACTTACATTTCTGCTGAAAACGGAAGTGATTTAACTCTTACCATCGATTTAAATATCCAATCCATTGTAGAAAAATATTTAAAACAAGCTGTCGATGAAAATGATTGTAAAAGAGGTGGTAATGCAATTGTTATGAATCCGAAAACAGGAGACATCCTTGCAATGGCTTCTTATCCTGATTATGATTTAAATTCTCCTTATACGCCTAATGCTACTTTAGCGGAAACTTATGATTCTTTAACCTTAGAAGAAAAAAGTAATGCCTTATTTAAAATGTGGGCTAATAAATCAGTAGGAGAAACTTATGAACCTGGTTCTGTTTTTAAAGTCATTACTTCTGCCATTGCTTTAGAAGAAAATATTACTGTACCCAATAAGCCAAATGATTTCATTTGCAAAGGATATGAAGAAGTATCTGGCATTACAATTAAGTGTGGTTCTTCGAAACCGCATGGATTACAAGATTTAACAACTGCTTTAGCAAAATCTTGTAATCCTGCCTTTATGCAATTAGGACAAAGGATTGGTGCTCCTACTCTTTACAAATATTATAATGCTTTTGGCTTATTTGATACCACTAACTCTGGTTTATATGGGGAACAAAATAGCATTTTTCATAACTTAGATCAAGTTCGCTCTGTGGAACTTGCTACTATGTCATTTGGACAAAGAATTAATGTAACTCCTCTCCAAATGATTACAGCTATTGCCGCTGTGGCTAATGATGGTATTTTAATGAAACCTCGTATTGTAAAAGAAATCACTAATACCGATACCAATACGGTTACTGAAGTCCCTATTACTCAAGTAAGACAAGTTATTTCTAAGCAAACTTCTGAAAAAATAAAGACTATGATGGAAGCTGTTGTAATAACTGGTTCTGGTAGAAGAGCTTCTGTTTCTGGTTATTCTATTGGTGGAAAAACAGGTACTTCCGAACCTCCTGTTAACCGTGAAGAAGATGGTTATGTTGCTTCTTATGTCGCTATCTCTCCTCTTCAAGATACACAACTTGTACTACTTCTTACTTTATATGACCCAAAAGGAAGCAATGGTTACCAAGGTTCACAAGTTGCTGGTCCTGTTGTTTCTCAAATGTTATCTGAAATTTTACCTTACCTTGGAGTACCTTCTAATAACGATGCCTCTAGCAATACTAATTCGAATAATTCTATTGTTGTTCCTGATGTCAGAAATAAAACTGTTGCTGAAGCTGAAAAAATATTAACATCGGCAGGATTTCAAACAAAAATTTATGTAGATGGTGATCCTAATACTATTTTAGTAACAGATCAAACTCCAAAACCAGGAAATTCGCTTCTTAAAGATTCTATTATTGTCCTTTATGGACAGGGAAGTACCGCTTCTACTTCTGTTACTGTACCAGATTTAAAAAATATGAATGCTTATGAAGCACTTAACACTCTAAAATCTAAAAATTTAAACATCAACATGGAAGGTTCTGGTATTGTTACTTCACAAGATTATATCAAAGATGAACAAGTACAAGAAGGTACCATTATCAAAGTAACTTTAAAACAACTTTAATTGAATCGTTATGCTATTTTCACTTAAATAGTATAACGATTTTTTATTCCATTCTTTCTTTTTTCCAATATTCTTTTAATCGATCATCTAGTTTTTGAATTTTCTGAAATTTTCTTATTGCTTGTTCTACCTTTTCTTCTGCTGTTCCACATAAATAAATCATCCATGCCTCTTTTTTGTTCACCATTTCACTTTTTTCACTCACAAATTTTGCTAATTCTAATACATATAATTCAATTTTGTTTTCCGTTTTTGTTGGTATTACAATTTTGTTAAAATAATCCTCTGTTTTTAAATAATCAAAATCTAATATATTAAATGTAATCGTCTTTGCTATTTTTCTGTGTTCTTGATATTCTAACTGATTTGCATGAATTTGAGTATAATATAATAACATTTTATTTTCTACATAAAAACCATCAATAAATTGAACCCCAATATTGATTTCCTCACGATTCTCTAATTTCACTCTTACATCTGCTATTCCAAAGTTTTCTTCTGATGGTAAATTTCTGGATTTTGTTTTTAAATAAGAATTTAATTCTATTCTCTCTATGTTTTTCTCTAAAAAAGTTTCTATAAAATCTTGTAAGATATCTAAATTTTCTTTTGAATTCAAAATTTTTCTTAATACTCTATTGCTTTTTGATATAAATTTTCGATTCAGTCTATGTCCTCCTATCTATACTTATTAATAAATTATCATATTGTCAATAAGTATAGTTTGTTATCTTACTGGTTGTCAAGCATTTTGCCTTATTTCATCATACTTTTCATCGCATTTTTCGACAAATTATCATCCTATAAAAAATAAACTTTAGATTTTCTTCCTTTGTATCACTTTTAAGAAAATCTAAAGTTTATTCTTATTCATTAGATGCAATATAATAGCCGACTCCTCTTTTCGTTATTAATATTTTAGGAATAGAAGTATCTTTTTCTATTTTTTCTCTAATTCTTCTAACAGTAACATCTACGGTTCGAATATCTCCAAAATATTCATATCCCCATACTTTTTCTAGTAATGTTTCTCTTGTTACTACTTGTTCTGGTTGAGAAGCTAAAAACTTTAATACTTCAAATTCTCGTAAAGTTAGATCCATAATTTCTCCTCTAACTTTTACTTCAAATTTATCTAAATCTAATTCTAATTCTCCTACTATAATTTTGCTTTCTTTCTTTTTTTCATCATTGGTAGATTCTACTATTTTATTATCTGAAATAGCTTCTACTTTTCTTAAATTAGCTTTTACTCTAGCTACTAATTCTCTTACACTAAATGGTTTTGTGATATAATCATCTGCCCCTAATTCTAATCCTAGAATCTTATCAATTTCTCCATCTTTTGCTGTTAGCATAAGGATTGGTACATTATAAGAATTTTTAATTCTCTTACAAACAGATAATCCATCTAGTTTTGGAAGCATGATATCTAATAAAATCAAATCTGGTTTCTGTTCTAATGCCATATTAACAGCAGTTATTCCATCTGCTGCTTCTATGGTTTGATAACCTTCTTTTTCTAAATTATATTTCAATATATCTCTGATTGGTTCTTCATCATCAACAATTAATATTGTTTTTCCCTCTTTTTCAATCATTTCTTCTTCCACAAAAATCCGCCTTTCTGACATTGCTTTATTTTACAGTTTATTTATATCACAATTCCTTTGATTATACAAGTTTTTTTTGAAATTTTAGCTTTAATCTTTTAGTCTCCTATTTTTCCTCCCCCTAGAACAATCCCTTCTTCATCATAAAAAACTATGGATTGTCCTTTTGTTATTGCTCTCTGCCCTTCTTGAAATACGACCCTAATTTTTCCTTCTTCTGGATATAAAATACAATCTGCTATTTTGGCTCGATATCTAATTTTAGCTTGACAAGCCAAAGGCTCTTTTAGCTGATCTATTACCAACCAATTAACGTCTTCTAAATACAATTCTTTCCCATATAACTCTTCTTCCAAACCAACTACCACTTCATTATTTTTTTCTTTTAAAGATGTTACATATAAAGGATTGGTATAAGAAACTCCTATTCCTTTTCTCTGCCCTATTGTATAATAAATCAAACCATCATGTTTTCCTAGAATCTTACCATTTTTTAATATGATATTTCCTTTTTTGGTACTAACATTTCCATATTCTTTCAAAAATTTCTGATAGTTATTATCTGGAATAAAACAAATTTCTTGGCTATCTTTTTTCTGAGCAACTTCTAATCCATTTTCTTCTGCTATTTTTCTGATTTCTTCTTTCTCTATATAATCTTGTAAAGGAAAAATGATATGGGCTAATTCTTCTTTTGGAATGGTATATAAGAAATACGTTTGATCTTTTTTTTCTTCTTTTGATTTCTTTAACACATATTGTTGGTATCGCGTAGAATATTCTATTCTAGCATAATGCCCAGTTGCAATATAATCGCACTTGAATTCTTTTGCTTTTTGATAAAAAATCCCAAATTTCAAATATCGATTACATTCTATACAAGGATTTGGCGTTCTCGCTTTTTGATACTCTTTGATAAAATTATGGATTACTTTATTTTTAAATTCTTCTTTACAATCAATCGTATAATGTGGAATTCCTAATTGCATGCAAACTTTTTTTGCTTCTTGTACCATTTGATTACTACAACCATTATCTACTTTCTTTTCCTCTTCTGCTTCCCACAATCTCATTGTACATCCGATTACATCATATCCTTGTTTTTGTAATAAAATTGCTGATACAGAGCTATCCACTCCACCACTCATTCCTAATAAAACTTTTTTCTTCATTTTCTTACTCTTTACTTTTCCCTTTATTTTTCATCTCTTCTAAAGCAATTGCCAATTGATCTGGGCAAGAAGTTCCTCGATATCCACAAGGAATTCCCTTTAATTTCTGAATTGCCTCTTCTATCTTCATTCCCTCTACCAATCGAGAAACACCTACTGTATTCCCTGCACAACCTCCTACAATCACTACCTTTTTTATTCTTTCTCCCTCTAGTTCTATTATCATTTCCTGTGAACATACTTTTTCACTTGGTTTATAATGATACTCCATTTTTTCTCCTTTCTGATGTTTCAAGGGACGTTCCTTAAAATCCCCATTTCGGAGATTAAAGGGACACCCCTTTTCTTTTTTCTCTTCAAAGACTGTCCCCTAATCCCTATTTTGGGGATTTTAAGGAACGTCCCTCGATCACCTCGATGTGTACCTCATCTAATTGTTCTTTTGTTACAACTGATGGTGCTCTCATTAATAAGTCTCTCGCTTTTTTATTTTTTGGAAAGGCTATAATTTCTCTTATATTTTGTGAATTCGTAATTAGCATAATCATGCGATCAACTCCTGGTGCTGCTCCTGCATGTGGTGGTGTTCCATATTGAAAAGCATTGTATAAGGCTCCAAATCTATTTTTTACATCTTCTTCTGAATAGCCTGCTATTTGGAATGCTTTTACCATAATTTCTGGATTATGATTTCTTACTGCCCCAGATGCCATTTCATATCCATTACATACTAAATCATATTGATAAGCTAAAATTTCTAATGGATCTTTTTTTTCTAAGGCTTCTAATCCACCTTGTGGCATAGAAAACGGATTATGGCTAAAATCAATCGTTCCTTCTTCTGATAATTCATACATTGGAAAATCCACAATAAAACAGAATTTATAGATTCCTTTTTCTATTAAGTCTAATCTTTTTCCTAATTCAATTCGAATTAATCCTGCCATTTTTTGTACTTTCTCTTGCTCATCTGCTAAAAAGAAGATTGCGCAATTTTTTTCTGCTTGATATTCCTTTTCTAAAATTTGTTTCATTTCTGGAGTAATAAATTTAGCAATTCCTCCTGTTATTTCTCCATCTTCTTCTAATTTTATCCAAGCTAATCCTTTTGCTCCTACTTCCTCACTCGTTGCAAATTCTCCCATTTTATCAAAAAATTTTCTACCTTGTGTTGCTCCATTTGGAACAACAATTGCTTTTACCGTTTTTCCTTTAAAGCTATTAAACTCAGAATCTTCGAATAATGTGGTAGCATCTTGAATAATTAATGGATTTCTTAAATCTGGTTTATCAATTCCATACTTTTCCATGGCTTCTTTGTATGGAATTCTGATAAATGGTCCTTCTTCTACTTTCCAATCTGTAAATTTTTTAAAAGTATATGGTACGACTTCTTCTATTACGTTAAAAACATCTTCTTGTGTTGCAAAACTCATCTCAAAATCTAATTGATAAAATTCACCAGGTGCTCGATCTGCTCTTGGGTCTTCATCCCTAAAACAAGGTGCTATCTGATAATAGCGATTAAATCCTGCCACCATTAACAATTGCTTAAATTGTTGTGGAGCTTGTGGTAAAGCATAAAATTCACCAGCATGAATTCTACTTGGTACTAAGTAGTCTCTTGCTCCTTCTGGAGAAGAATTCGCTAAAATCGGCGTTTGGATTTCTGTAAATCCTAATTCATCCATTTTATCTCTTAATGTTTTTAGTATTTTTGATCGAAGTAAAATATTTTGGTGTAAAGTTTCATTTCTTAAATCTAAAAAACGATACTCTAATCTTAAATCTTCTCTTACTTCTTGTTCTGTATTGATTTCAAAGGGAAGTACATTTTTACACTTTCCAAGAACTTCTATTTTTTCTGCAATTACTTCTATTTCTCCTGTTGGCATATTAGGATTTTTGCTGACTCTTTCCACAACTTTTCCGCAAAATGTGGATACAACTCTCTGTATTTAATTGTTTGATTTCTTCTTGTAATGTTTCATCATTTACAACAATTTGTGTGATTCCAAATTCGTCTCTTAAGTCAATAAACACCATTCCTCCTAAGTTTCTAATTTTTTGGATCCAACCACTTAATTCTATGGTTTCTCCTACATTACTTATTTTTAATGCTCCACATGTTTTTGTTCTGTACATTTTTGTCCTCCCTTTTCTTTTTAATCTTTCATGACTTTTATATCATAGCATATTTTTCTTGAAATATCAATGTTTTTCTTCACAATAAAAAAGATACCTTTCTTGTATTGATTGCCTTACCTTCGAAAAAAGAAACCATTTTTGTTTGGTTTCTTTTCTCTTCTCTTTTTCTACAATCAGATTTAACTTTTTACTTTTCGCATTTTTATAATAGAAACTTCATAGGTTTCTTTGTAAGTTCCCTCCAAACTATCTGGTGAAAACCTCTTAAAATAGACTCTTCTTTGTAATCTTCCATAAAGTTCTATTTGGTCCCGAACTTCCAGTTCTCTTGCCATTTCTGCGTCTTCACCCCAGGCAATGCAAGGAATGTAGACATATGACCTCTTTGCTTTGTTAACAGTCATACACAACTCGGTTAGTTTCTTTCCTGAGAGTCTATGTTTGAACTTGGTTGGTCGAGAAATTCTTCCTTTTAAATAAACTAAATTATTGGAATGGATTTCATTTTCCTGCCATTGATTTTCTGGATAGACTTCCAATTTTTTTACAAAAAGGAACACTTTTAAATGTCTCACACGATTTTCATCTTTTTCATCATAAGATCTTAATCCGCCAAGTGCCTCTATCCACTTTCCTTCTTGTGATTCCTGTAACAATTCTGCTGTTAGCAGTGTCTCTGGTATAATCAAGCGGAGCAAATCTTCTAGCCCACTCGGTCTTCTTACATTAACCTTTGCTTCGTAGAATTTGTCTCCTTTCAATTCATAGGCCAAGTTAAATCCACTTTTGATCTCTCCTCTAATCACATCCTTACTGAACTGGTCGAAAATTTTGGGATTTTGTGAATTTCTCACCTTTTCTATTAAGACGTTATCTTCCCAAATTCCCTTTTTGACTCCATCTGACATTGTACATTTCCTCCTGTCTTTTTTTTCTTGTTGCACAATTTGTAGAAAAGATTCTTTACCTAGATAATTTTCTATCTGTAATTTTTTGAAAAATAAACCTTTTCCTATTTCTAAGTAACGAATATTATTATTTTATCATACTTTCACATAATTGTAAAGTTATGTAAATTCTTAAAATAAAATAAATCCTTGCAGTTTTTTATTTTTCATGCTATGATAAAATTATAAAAGAGGAGAATTATTATGAAATATGAATTTGATTTTTATGATAGCACTAATCTTAAATCTTATAATTTAAATGAAAGTATGCGTTATCAACTTAGTATGTTGGATCGTTTAGATGTGTTTACAAGAAAGCATTGTGAGAATGTGGCAAACTTAACTTGTAGACTTTGTGAATATCTACATTGTAATAAAGGGTTTACTGAATATTGTACAATTTGTGCTTATTTGCATGATATTGGAAAACTCTTTATTCCTCCTAGTATCCTTCAGAAGCCTGGTAAATTAACAGAAGAAGAATATGAAATTATGAAAACACATACCACTTTAGGTTATAATATGTGTACAAAAGATCCTGAACTAAGAGCTTATGCCAATGGTGCTTTATACCATCATGAAGCTCTAAATGGTAGTGGATATCCACAATCTCTTATCAAAAAGGATATTCCTTATGAAGGACAGATTATTCGTGTAGCAGATGAGTATGATGCAATTGTTAGTAAAAGACAATATAAGTCTCATATTGGAATTTCTGAAACTTTAAAAATACTAATTGAAAATACGAAACCTCATGAACCACTAAATAAGTCGGATGTTCTTAATGAAATTATCAGGAATGCTAAACTTGGAAAAAATAATCCAATTATTGTAAAAGCGTTACTAAAAGTAGTCATTGATGATATTGAATATGAAATTTCTTGTATCCAAGGTTATGTAGAAGATTTAGCAACAGAATTAAAAAGATTGGAACAAATCAAAAAATATCAGGAAAAAATGATACATGCCAAAAAAGAAAAAGAGAAAAATTATTATCTTGAGGGGATTAATATGCTTTTAAAAAACCATGAAACTCTTGAAAATTATCCAACTATTTGGACTGAATACCAGGAGGCTTATCAAGCCAGAAAGAGCATCATTGATAATCTTTATAAAGAAATAAAAATAATTAAAAAACTAAAAGTATAGAAAAATTTTAACTTGCCAAAAAGGAAATCCTTTTTGGCAAGTTTTATGATTCATCTAGTCCAAAGCTTACTCCTAAAGCATTATTTACTTGATCAATTATTTTTTCGTCATCGATATGACCAATTCGTTCTTTTAATCTACTTTTATCAATGGTTCTTATTTGCTCTGCTAAAACTACGGAATTACTTTTTAATCCACATGAATTGGAATCTATTTCAATATGTGTTGGTAATTTATTTTTTCCCGTTTGAGAAGTAATCGCTGCTGCAATTACAGTAGGGCTATATTTGTTACCTAAATCATTTTGTATAATAAGAACTGGTCTAATCCCACCTTGTTCTGAGCCTACTACTGGACTTAAATCTGCATAAAACATATCTCCTCTTTTGATTTGCATTTCCTTCACTCCCAATATTAGTGTATTGCCAAGTATATTTCATGCTATTTTAAATACTAGTGAGAGTAAATAATTGTTTTCGTTATAAACGATTTATATTTACCTCATTATATAATATGTAAACACTTCCTTTTTGGTTCTCCCATTTAATCTCTAATTTAACAGGATTTCCTGTGTTTCTGTCTACCCATAATTTCTTCTCTTCTTGCTTATTTTTTGTTTTCATAACAATTTGATTATTTTCTTCTTTCCAATCTGCTTTCTCATCTGCTTTATAATTTTCAATAAAACAACTTAAATCTAAAATATTATCTGATACATATTCATAGTTTTCAAAAATGGAACTTAATTTTAAATTAGTATTTTCTATTTTTAATTGATTTCCCTTTTTGCTTATTTTAATTCCAGCTATGTTACTTGGCTCTAATACTTCTTGTTCTGAACCACTGTCTTTTTTATATTGTTGTTTTATTTTATAGCAATTTTGATTTTTATTACTTTCTACCTTTACTTCTATTATCGTTTCATAAGAACTAATATTTAAAATATAATCTACAATTTCTTGACTACTAGTATTATTTCCAATTTTTAAATTTTTAGTCGTTTTATTCGAAAAACCTATTAAATATACAACAATTCCTATTAAGATCATAATCCCAAGTAAAATTCCTATTCTTTTTTTGTTCAAAACGTTACCTCCTAAAAATAGTAGTAAATTCATACGAATCTACTACCATTTTATTTTATAGCGTTTCAAAATATTCTTCTATCTTTTCTAGCAATTCTTCTTTTGTTTCGATCTGATTGATACGATATCGAAATTCACTCGAATTCTTTAAATTTTTTGTATACCAAGCGATATGTTTTCGCAATTCTTTTATTGCTATTTCGCCTTTTTCTTCCACTGCTAATTCGATATGTTGTTTCATCACTTCTAATCTTTCCTGATTTTCTACTTCTGGTAATTTTTTTCCTGTTTCTAAAAAGTATAATATTTTTTTAAAGATCCATGGATTTCCAAAGCTTCCTCTTCCAATCATGATCCCATCTACTCCTGTTTCTTGAAACATCTTCCATGCGCTTTCTTCATCTACAATATCTCCATTCCCTATCACTGGAATTTTTACAGATTGTTTGACTTGTTTTATGATTTCCCAATCCGCTTTTCCTGTGTAAAATTCTGAACGTGTTCTGCCGTGAATGGTAATTGCTGAAATCCCTACTCTTTCTGCAATTTTTGCCACCTCACTTGCTACTATCTTATCTGGATCCCATCCTTTTCGATATTTTAAGGTAACTGGCACCTTTGAATTTTTCACCACTGCCTTCATGACTTTTTCTGCTTGCTCTAAGTCCAATAAAAGCTTACTTCCATCTCCATTTTTTACCACTTTGGGTGCTGGACATCCCATGTTAATATCTACTAAATCAGCCATTTCACTCACATAATGGGCTGCATATCCCATGGTCTCTTCATCACTTCCAAAAATCTGAAAACTGATTGGTCTATCTTCTGTTTCTGTATTTAGTAATCGTTTGGTTTTTCTATCATCATGAAAAATTGCTTTTGAACTAGCCATTTCTGTGCATACTAAACCAGGTCCATATTTTTTACAAATCTTACGAAAAGGCTGGTTTGTTACACCAGCCATAGGAGCTAATATTAAGTTATTCTTTAATTCTACATTCCCTATTTTTAATGTATGAATATACATTTTTTACTCCTTTTTCATTACTTCACAAATATTGTTTTTTGTCTTTTACTACTTACATTTAAAATTAATGCAATTCCAATAAAATTAGTAATCAGAGAACTTCCTCCATAACTGATAAAAGGAAGTGGTACTCCTGTTATTGGTAATAGTCCCATTACCATCCCTATATTTTCTATCATATGAAATACAAAAATTCCAGTTATTCCTGAAACAATTAAAGATCCTGTTTCATCTTTTGCGGTTTTAGCAACATATAGACATTTCGTAATCAGTAATACATAGAGTATGATAATCACAACTGCTACCACAAATCCCATTTCTTCTCCTATAACAGCAAAAATAAAATCTGTTGTCTTTGGATATAAAAATCCCAATTGTGTTTGATTTCCCTTTAATAATCCCATTCCTGTTAAGCCCCCTGCTCCAATGGCAAGTTTTGATTGTATAATATTATATCCTGCTCCACGTGGATCTGATTCTGGATTTAAAAAGATATCAATTCTTTGTTTAGCATGATCTGGCAAAATAAAATGATATAGAAGAGGAATGGCTATTACAATTAAAAGAATCGTACTTAAAATATATTTTTTATCGATTCCTGCTGTTATTAGCATAAATGAAACCGCCACTATATAAGCTACTGCTGTACCATAGTCTGGTTGTTTGGCAATTAACAATATGGGAAGTCCTATTACGCCTAATATGATTAATAATTTCAATGGATGATTGATGTTTTTTTTATCTCGTTCTTGTATTTTAGTAATGACATAAGCTAAAAATAGAATAACGAATATCTTTGCAAATTCCCCTGGTTGGAAAGAAAAAAATCCAATATCAAACCAACTGGATGCTCCATTAACTGGTGTGGTAAATAATACCGCAATTAATAATAGAATAAACGCTCCATAAAAAATAGGAGACATTTTTACAATTGATCGATAATCAATTAGCATAGCTATCATTCCTATTCCTATACTAACTACCAACCAAATACATTGTTTATTAAATTCATCATATTCCGCTTCTTGAGTGGCTGAAAATAAGGCAACTAATCCTATCATACAAAGAATAATTGCAATTATTCCTATCATCCATTCTATATTTTTAAATTCTCTTTTTCTCATGAAATCACTCTTTTACTAACTTAATTTTTGGGGTTAAGTTCTTCTGTTTTCTTCTGTATTTCTTCTGGCTTCTCTTCTTTTTCGTCTCCCTTATCCACAATTACTACTTCTTCTTTTTTCTCTTTCTTATGGTCTATCTTTTCTTTTTCTACTTTTTCCTCTTCTACTGGCTTGTTTTCTTCCCTTTTTTCTATTTCTTGTTCTTTTAGTTTTTCTACTACATTCTCTACATTTTCTTTTCTTTTTTCATTTTTAATATGGACAATTGGAATATTGGCATATAAAGCTGGTGCTCCATTGGTTCCATCTTCATTTTCTTTATTGGTAAGTCGGACATCAATCGCACTTTCATCTATTTCTATATATTTCTTTATGACTTCTATAATTTCTTGTTTCATTAATTCTAAAAAGTCTGCTGATACATTTGCTCTATCTTGCATTAATACTAAATGTAATCGTTCTTTTGCTGCTTCTTTTGAATGATTGATTAATTTTTCTTCTTTTTTATTCAATTTTTTAAAAATTTTCTTTATGTTTTCAAACATTATCGCCTTTTCCCTCCAAATTGGTTATGATTTTTTAAATAGTTGTTTCAATTTTGCAAAAAAGCCTTTTTCATCTTTTGGCATGGTTACTTCTATTTTTTCTCCTAATACTCTTTTGGCTATTTCGATATAAGCCTTTCCAGATGGCGCTTTTTTGTTTTGAATGACTGGCTCTCCTTTGTTGGTTTGTGTAATAATATATTCATCATCTGGAACAACCCCAATTAATTCAATAGATAATAGGTCAACAATGTCATCTACATCCATCATTTCTCCTTTTTTTACCATATTAGGACGAATTCGATTGATGACTAATTCTGGATTTTTAATTTCAGATGCTTCTAAAAGTCCTATGATTCTATCCGCATCTCGAATGGCTGATATTTCAGCTGTGGTTACTACAATTGCACGTGTTGCTCCTGCAATAGCGTTTTTAAATCCTTGTTCAATTCCAGCTGGACAATCAATTAAGATATAATCAAATTCTTCTTTTAATTTTTCTACTAAATCTCTCATTTGTTCTTCATTTACTGCACTTTTATCTCTCGTTTGAGCTGCTGGTAATAAATATAATTCTTTAAATCTTTTATCTTTTATTAAAGCTTGTCTCAATTTACATTTTTCTTCTACAACATCTACAATATCATATACAATTCTATTCTCTAATCCCATAACAACATCTAAGTTACGTAGTCCAATATCAGTATCAATTAATACTACTTTTTTTCCTTCAACGGCTAAACTAGATCCTAAATTAGCTGTTGTTGTTGTTTTTCCTACTCCACCTTTTCCTGATGTGATTACGATTACTTCTCCCATGTTTTTTCTCATTCCCTTCTTATCGATTCAAATTCAATACACTTTTCTAAACATTATTATCATATAACGAAAAAGGGAAAAAGTCAATCAATTATAACAAAAATATTTCAAAATTGTTACATCTTTGTTACAGCTTAATTTCAAGTCAAAATAAAAAAATGTGTTATCCAATAATTGAAATAACACATTTCTTCCTCTTTCCAATTTTTTATTTTACAATATCTAGTTTTACCACAAAGCTGGACGAAAACCTATAATATTTTTTGAATCATTTGTAGCATTACGACTACGACAAGAAGCTGGACGTTCCCTACCACTATTATGGTAAAAACTACCTCCATGTATACTACAAGGATTGTTGGTATTAGATGATTTTTCTAACGTCCATTCATATACATTTCCGGCAAAATCATAAATTCCTAACACGCTATTTCTCTCCATTGCTCCTGTTGTTAATAACACAGATGTACTTGGTTTTGCATAACTCGTTACCACCTCTGTCCAAGAATCAAATGTTGTCGGAGCTATTGTATATTTTCCTCTTGTTACTAGAAATTCAGCATTTGTATAATTTCCCCAATCCGTCGAATCTGTCTTTAATTTTTTTTGTCTTTCTTCTTTTGTTTTACCTAATTCGTTTCCTTTTTCTTCCATATATTTTAACACCAAATCCCACTGAATCCCAAACATTAAACTACTTATTTTTCCCTCTGTTGCCAATTCCCTGCATTTCATTTGGGCTTGTTGACAAGTGATAAAATTATAAGGATATACATCTTGTCGAATGATTGCTGTTGTTAACTCATCTCCTTCTGTATATCTAGGCGTTGTTGTTCCTGCTTCATATCTTCCAATATAAAATCCGCCATTTTGATATACACTCTTTAACATTGTTTTTTTATGATCATTGTATGCTTTCGCATCCTCAAACCCATGTTGTTCTGTTGCATAAAAGGTATCTGTATATTCTTCCTCTCGATAAGCACTGGCATAAGTTTGTAGATCATTTTCTATTTTAGTATATTCTTCTTCCGTAAAATTTTCTATTTTTAAACCTGCTGTTTGATACACTTCTTCTAATTTTGGTACTTCAATCCATACCCATTCATTGTCTTTGCTATCTTTTACTACCAATCCTTCTGCAATCGTATTTTCTCCCTTTTGTTTTGACACACGAAAGCCTTGTGGAATAGAAGCGACATCTCCATTTTTATCTTTGTATATTCCTTCTTTATCATAAGGTTCGGACCAATTTTCTTCTACCTTTAGATATAAGGTAATACGGAAACCTATCGCCTCATCTATTTTAGTTGGTTCATAAAAACTACGACGAGAACATGGATAAATATTCCCCTGTCCGTTTATAACTTCCTCCTCTTGCGTTTTTGGAATTATCTTGGTAATTATAGCTTTCCATTGTCCATTCCCATGCATTTCCTGCCATATCATAAATGTTTTTCACACTATAATTATCATTTGAACCAGTTTCTATCAGAGAAGAAACATTATACGATCCCTTATCACTACTGTTTCTTACATAAGAATTTTCATCACATTTATTTTTAAGATAGTTGTTATCCAAAAATTGCATGGTAGCATCCCATTGAACGCCATAACATAAAGTAGTTGTTACACTGTTTTTATACGGCTTGTCTTGTATAAAATTCTGAGCTAATTCCACGGCACCGCCTGTATGATCTGTCATACTATTTCCCCATTTTATATTGGTATAAACTGGCTTATTCTTTTTTACTACAACTTTTTGCGCTTCTTTTCCTGCCTCAAATCTTCCTATATAAAATCCTTGATGTACTTCTACGCTTTTTTTCATATTTTCATAGTCTACTACTTCTGTACGATATCCATTGTTATTCGGTTCTATGGAATCTACTAATCGATTATCTAAATTGCCCTCAAAATATCCTTCTATGGTATGAAAGTCTTCTATCTTTTCGACTGGAACCCATACAAATTGATTTCCTTGTTTTGTGTTATTTAAATCATCTCCCTGTACATCTGAAATTACAAGACCAGTATCTTTTGTTCCTCCTACATAGTAAAATCCATCTGGAATTTTTACATTTTCTACATATCTTAAATCAACCCTAGCAGTGTCTTTTTCTTTTGATGTGTAATTGGTATAATAAGTTTCATGATCTAATGTAATTCCTGCTACATAAAATATATTATGACTGGTCTCATTGATAATATATAAATCTGTATAGTTTTTGGCTTGTTCTTCTAAAAGCTTGTCATAAGTTTTTATTTTTTCAAAATCTTGTCCTCGATTTAAAGTCAAATTATCCAGTGCCGATAAATCAATTACTAAAAATTTGCCAATATCTACTTCTTCACTTATCACTCCTGCTACCTTTAAATGATCGATGTTAGGATATTCTAATTTCGCAGGAATTTTTCCATTTTGTGCATAATAATTTGATATTTTATCTGTCAAATTTTCAATGTCATTTTGCATTTCTTTTAAATTTCCAACCTTCAAACTATCTCTAGCATTATAAATTATGATATTAGCAAGTATTACTAAGACAATTACTGCTATGGCTAAAGATACTAAACTAATTCCTTTTGCGTTTTTGACTTTTTCTTTTATCATTTGCACATTCTCCTTTATATTACTGCTTTACCAAGCAATCACTTTTATCTTTAGTATTAGTTTACTATCTATTTCATTTATTTTCAAGACCTTTTTCTAATAAATCATAGATTTTACTTCTTTTTCTATAAATTCTATCTTCTTTCATATAAATTGCCCAAAGAACAAGTACCATCAAAAAAATAGCAATATTTTCAATCTTATAAATAGCAATACTAGCAACAAAAGTTATGATCATTAAAGTGGCAAAAGAAATTCCATTGCTATATTTTTCTGCCTTCTTTTTTCCAAAAAATAGATGTAAAATTCCCCTTAAAATTCTTCCTCCATCTAATGGATAAATGGGTAATAAGTTGAATAAAATCAGCAATAAATTAGCATATAATATCATAAGTCCTTTAAAAAGATTCATATTTTCTAATTGTAAAACGATTAACATTATTATGATATTAGTAATCGGTCCTGCTAAAGCTACTAATATTTTTTTTACTTCCCATTGATTTCCACATTTTATCTTTTTATTATAGTCCTTTGGTGTTACTTTAAATTTTATTGCTACTCCATGTGGCATAATTTCCATTTTTTCTGGTTTCAACTTTAATAAAATTCCTGCTAATAAGTGTCCTAGTTCATGTAAAATGGCAAAAAACATAATCATTGCATAAACTTCTATTTGCTTAGTAAAGTAAAACAAGATAGCAAAAAGAAATATCTTTAAATCAATTCGAAATCGCATTTGTTTCCTCCTTTATAATTCTAAGATACTTTGTGGATCTACTGTTTTTTCTGAAATTCTTATCTCAAAATGTAAATGTGGACCAGTTGAATTTCCGGTAGATCCTACTTCTGCAATTTCTTGTCCTTGTTTTATCTTATCTCCTTGTTTTACATATAATTGATGACAATGTGCATAAATAATGCTAACTTCTCCTATTTGAATTTTTAAGTGTTTCCCGATATCCACCTTCTTCAGAAGCCAAAACTACTTCTCCATCTGTTGCCGCTTTTATTTTTGTTCCTAAACTAGCAGCAATATCTGTTCCAGTATGATTTTTAGGAACATTTCCAGTAGCAGTATCTCTTTGACCATAAGGAGAACTAATAGTGCCTTCTATTGGTTTTATAAAACTTGTTGTATTTTTTATTTTTTGAATTTGTTGTTCTTCTTCTGACAAATTTTCTGTTTTCTTTTCTTCTGTTTCTTCTTCTGCTCCTCCAATTGCACCTTGCATTACACCTTCTTTTACTTCTGGAGCAATTTCTCCACTTGGCTCATTTTCTGGAGGTGTTTCTTGTTGTTTTTCCTCTTCTTGTTTTTCTTCTTTCTCTTCTGTTTTTATAAATCCCATAATTTGATCTTTCATCTTTCCATACAATTCTACAAAATTTGTATCATAAGAAAGAATTTCATTTGCTTTACGAAGAAAATCCTCTGAAAAAATATATTGATTGTTTTGTATCATGGTAATACCAAAATAAATTGCTAAACAAATTAAAATTTGTATTATCATTTTTCTTAATAATTTTATATCTTTTTTATCATTTACACTAACTTTTGCAACTGGTCTGGTTTCCCCTTGCCTTCTTCTTTGATAAATTTCCTCTGCTCGTCTTATTTTTTCTTCTACTGTCAACACTCTGTCCATTAAAAAACACCTCTTCCTTTGTTTTATCTTATTTGATAATATGACTCAGGAAAAGGTTTTATGACCTATTTTATAATAAGTAACATGGCTTGTATTACAATAATGACAGTTGCTATATAAGCATAGTTTTTTAATCGAATATACTTTCTATTATTTTTTATTTTCTTCTCTTGTTTTTTTTCATGATCATTTTCTAATTTCAATATATAATCACAAATTAGCATTTCTGCTTCTTTCACAATATATTCTTTTTCTTTTTTATTGCTTTCTACTTTTTCTGTTTTCTTTCTTTTTTCTATTTTTTCTAGCTTTTTAGCTTTCTTACTGGACTTTAAGATGATAAAAGCTTCTTCTACTAAATTCGATGGCAAATTTTTTAATACTACCATATTTTTCATATTACTGTTTTCCATTTTTATGTACCTCCCTTTTTAAAAGTTTTTCCACTTTTTTCAGGGTTATACGTTTTTGAAGAAAATCATTTGTAAATCAATCTTTCTTTTTTTTAATGGATCCATCAATAAAGATTTATTCGCTATTTCTAATATTTCTACCTTCCCTAAATGATTGACTTTTTCAAAAAAGCTGTGTATAATAAAAATCAATATATAGGTTGAATTTTATTTTTTCATACATACATTGTATCATACCAATCTTTTGCCAAGATGTATATAAGCCCATTCGATCTCACACCTCACCCTATACCAAGCAAAATGACAAAAACAACAATTTATACCACTACAACAAAAAATCCTTTAAAATTCAAAATAAAAAGAAATAGTATTTTACTATTTCTCAAAACTTTTTAAAGTTTTTCATCCCAATAATTGCAATGAATATTTCTTTCACAATCTTTATGCACTCTTTAATTCAAGCCTTAGCTTATCTGCAATCATCGCAATAAATTCTGAATTAGTTGGTTTTCCTTTAGTAGCTGAAATGGTATAACCAAAAATACTTTCCACCGCATTTTGCTCTCCTCTTCCCCATGCCACTTTAATGGCAAGGCGGATGGCACATTCTACACGGCTTGATGTGGTATTGTATTTTATGTAAAATTCTCGTTTATAAAAATTATGCTACTGCAATAAATATTGGTTGTATTTACCTCAATCTGTTTATTGCATTGATTGTAGCAAGAAAATTTTTCATTGTCAATTTTACAAACTAAGTTTTTTAATTATTTGACAAATACGAAAAATCCCTGTATAATAAAAATAGAAAATGAGAGCCACAGAAATGTGTGCTACCTAATTTTTTAGATAAAACACCACATAGCCCTGCGGAAAGCGTACGTGGTGCTTTTTTATTTGCTCAAAACAATAACCAAAGTTATAATTAAGGCAACTGCTATGATTGTGACTGTTACTAATCCAAAGAATAGTAACCATATTAATTGAATTAATAATATTTCCATAGCACCACCCCCATTCTCACAGCAAAAGCTGTGTATGTAAAGTGGTAGCACCCATACTGCTTATTCTCATTTTCTACATTACTTACTATACAACATTTTTTACTAAAAATCAACGAACAGATTAAATTTTTTTATTTTTTACATATCCTGAATTTTACAATCCAATTTTTTATTATTCCACCATGCAAAACATAATGATTATTTTTTATTGCCTACATAACAACACTAAGATAATGATAACTAAGGCAAAATCTATGATATTTCTCTAGCTATAGTTTCAAATAGCAAAGCAAAATCACTACATCCAGTATATATTCCACTATTAATAATTTCCAAAGCTGTTCTTGTAAATTTTATACTATTATTATTTTCGTATTTTAAATTATTTTTCATCCAATATAGTATTCTATTTATCACTATTATCCAACAATTATCTCCTTATATATTGTTTGCTATATTAGAAATTTTGTCATTCGGTAATGTTTGCTCTCCATTTCTTAAAAATTCTTCTTTTACATTTTCTGTATAATCTATATTATTAAAAAAACCATTAAACATATTCTATCTCCTTAGTATGTTAATTTACTTCTATAAATATATTCTAACATAATTTAACTTATTTAACAATTTTAGAAAATCCACATTAATAAAAAATCTAGTTATATTTATTTTTCAATAAACATAACTAGATTTTCACTCTTTTTTACAAGCAATAAATTTTTTAGTTTTTTGCATTGCTTATAAACTATTTGTTGCAATGAGTGAGGATTTTCTTTTTTCTTTTATTCTCACTCATTCAATGCTTTCAAAAAATCTATGCACTTTTTAATTCTAAGCGTAACTTATCCGCAATCATCGCAATAAATTCTGAATTAGTTGGTTTTCCTTTCGCAGCTGAAATGGTATAACCAAAAATATTTTCTACTGCTTCTTGTTGTCCTCTTCCCCATGCAACTTCAATAGCATGACGAATAGCACGTTCTACACGGCTTGGTGTAGTGCTATATTTAAAAGCAATTTTAGGATATAAACTTTTGGTAATTTGATTGATCACTTCAATATCATTTACTACCATCATAATGGCTTCTCTTAAATATTGATATCCCTTAATATGAGCTGGTACTCCCACTTCATGTATAATATTAGTAACTAAAGCTTCTAAGTTTTCTTCCTTTTTTCCTTCTTCATTTGTTAATTCAATATATTTTTGTTTTGGTTCTCTTGCGATAATGTTTGCACTTGTTTGACTTGGCTTATAAAATTTTACCTCTTTAATTCTTTGAATTAATACCTCAATATCAAAAGGCTTTACGATGTAGTAATCAGCTCCTGTTGCAATAGCTTTTTGTGTAATTTTGTCTTGTCCTACTGCTGATAGCATAATGCAAATTGGTTTTTTATCATTTTTTATTATATTTATTCTCTCTAATACTCCTAATCCATCTAAATGTGGCATAATTACATCTAATAATATAACATCTGGTTTTGTATTGGATATCATTTCAACTGCTTCATTTCCATCTTTTGCAATTGCAATTACCTCCATTTCTTCTTGTCCATTAATATAAGAAGCTAATGTACGAGCAAATTCTTGATTATCATCAGCGATTAAAATGTTTAGCTTTTCTTTCATTTTTCCCTCCTAAAATAGTATATTTTTAACACTTTCTATTATAATCATTTATTCGAGGAAAAGCAATACTTTTTGGAAGTTTTTTCCAATTATTTTGTAAAAGCGCTTTTTTCATATACTTTTCTTGATACTTTTTTTAGCTATTTCTTTCATATCTATTAAAATGATCTTTTTATTTTCAAAATCTTTCTTTAATTTCTCTTTTTTCCTGTCTTCTAATTGTATATTACAACGAATTACTTCATGATATTCTACGTTCCTTAACAAAATATCATTATTTTTACAATAATATTTAAAAAGATCAAATTCACCATATTCTAATGTGACTTGCATCTCTATGCCTTCACATTTTTGTATAAAATTGCTTTTTTCTATTGCTTTTAATAAACAATCTGAATAAGCTCTTACTAAACCACCTGTTCCTAATAATACTCCTCCAAAGTATCTCGTAACAACAATTAGTACATTAACCAAATTTTGTTTTTGAAGAATATTTAACATAGGCGCTCCTGCGGTTCCTGATGGTTCTCCATCATCACTTGATTTTTCCCAAATTTGATTTTCTTGTTGCACACGATAAGCGATACAATTATGTCTGGCATCATGATATTTTTTCTTCGTCTCTTTTATCATTTCTTCTGCTTCTTCTATACTCTCTATGGGAAATAAATTAGCAATAAATTTAGACTTCTTTTCTATGACTTCTGCTTGTGTGTTTTTTTCTATTGTTATAAAATCCATATTCCACCACTTTCTTATTATCAATCAAATTATGCTCCTTCTAATTGTCCTGCTACATACCCAGTAGAATACGCTATTTGTAAATTAAATCCTCCTGTATAGCTATCTACATCTATGATTTCTCCTGCAAAATATAGTCCTTCTACTTTTTTTGATTGTAATGTTTTTGGATTAATTTCTTTTATATTAATTCCACCACTCGTAATAATCGCCTCTTCAATTGGTCTAAAATTTTTTATTCTTATCCTAAAATGTTTTAATATTTCTATTATTTTTCTTCTCTCCTCTTTGGTAATGGTATGAATTGGTTTATCTGGATTAATTTCACTCATTTCTATCACTGTTGGTATCATTTTTTGTGGCAATAATTTACGAAAACCATTCTTAAATTGCTTGTTCTTTATTTCTTGAAAATCTCTTTGTATTCTTTCCTCCAACTTTTCTTCTGATAAAGCAGGTTTTAGATCAATTTCTAAATAAATGACTTGTTTCTTTAGTTTTTGATTTATGGTTTGATCTTTCACTAAATGGGCTGACGCACTTAATATAATAGGACCTGATATCCCAAAATGGGTAAATAACATTTCTCCAAAGTCTTGATAGATCAACTTTTTTGTTTCTTTGTTCATGAATTTAATTTTTACATTTTTTAAACTAACTCCTTGTAATTGTTTACAAATTTTTTGATCATAACTCTCTAAAGGAACTAATGATGGTTTAATTTCTGTTATACTATGTCCTAATGCTTCTGCTAATCGATAACCATCTCCTGTTGAACCAGTTAATGGATAACTTTTTCCTCCTGTTGCTAAAATAATTTTATCCGCTTTTATTTCCTCTTGCTTTGTCTTAACTCCTCTTACTACTGCTTTTCCCTCTTCTTTTTGTTCTACTAAAATTTGTAACACTTCTGTATGATATTTAATTTCTATTTCTAATTCTTTTAATTTTTTCGTAAAACATTTCAAAACATCCTCCGATTTATCTGTCACTGGAAATATTCTATTTCCCCTTTCTTCTTTCACCTCAAGTCCTTGTTCTCTTAAAAATCGAATGATATCTTGATTGGTATAACGCTGATAGCAACTATATAAAAATTTGCCATTTCCAGGTGTATTCTTAATAAATTCCTCCATGCCTAAAGAAGATGTAATATTACATCTTCCTTTCCCTGTAATTAATAATTTTTTTCCTAGCATTTTCATTTTTTCTAGCAAAATTACTTGATGTCCATTTTCCCTGGCAGAAATAGCTGCCATCATACCGGCTGGTCCTCCACCGATTACAACTACTTTCATTTATTTATCTTCTTTCTTTTTTGTGGTTGTTTTTTTGGCTGTTGTTTTCTTTGTGGTCGTTTTTTTAGCGGTTGTTGGCTTTTTTGTACTTGTTTTTGTTCCTGTTGATTTCTTCGTATTTGTACTTGCTTTTTTCTTTGGTGTTTTTTTCTTTTCTTCTTCTAATTCAGCCAATACAGCTAATGGATCTTTTTCTTCTTCTTCAGCAGGATCATCTCCATTTAAATAACCGATATCATTTGCTTGTGCTTCTTTTATATAACGATCTAAAGTATCATCTGGATTTTCCGTATCTTCTAATAAAAATTTTATATCTGGCTCTTCTTCAGAGTCTTCTACTACTGTTTCATTTTCTTCTTGTTTTTCTTCTTCCTCCTCTAGTTCTTCTTCCTCTGTTTCATCAAATAGAAATTGAATGTCTGAATCTGATTCTGGCTCTTCGATTATCATTCCTTCTATTTCCTTCTGTTCTTCTATCTCCTCTTCTGCCTCTTCCTCTATTTCTTCCTCTTCTAATTCCTCTTCCTCATTTATTTCATCCTCTTCTTCTATTTCTGTTTCTTTAAAAGAATAGATTTCTTCTTCCTCTTCTTCCAAAAGATCTATTTCCCTCTTCTTTTCTCTTTTTTGCTCTGTTCTTTTATTTTTCATTTGCTTTTTAGCACTTTTTACTGCTTCTTTTCTTTCTTTTTCTCTTATTTTATTAGCCTTTCTTTGTGGCATTCCTCCTAAAATTAAGATCGCTATAATCAATACAATTAAAATTAATAAAATACTCACAACTAACATTTTAATTTCCTCCTCTTTCTTTTCTCATATGTTCAATTGCCTTTTGTATTCCCAGTTTTCCATATTCATACGTAAGTCCTCCCTGCATATAAGCAATATATGGTTTTCGAATAGGTCCATCACAACTTAGTTCTATGGTTGAACCTTGTGTAAAAGTTCCTGCTGCCATAATTACTTTATCTTCATATCCTCCCATTTCAGATGGATATGGAATTACATCTGAATCAATTGGAGATCCCTTTTGTATTCCTTGGCAAAATTTTATTAATTTTTCCTCTGATCCCAAATGTACTGTTTGTACAATATCTGCTCGTTCTTCTTGGTAGGTTGGCTCTACTTTGTAACCTAATTTTTCTAACATACAACTTGCAAAAATAGCAGTCTTTACACTACTTGCAACTACACTAGGAGCAAAAAATAATCCTTTGATTATCATTGGATTTTGATGGAAAGAAGGTCCGATTTCTTTTCCGATTCCTGGTGAAGTCAATCTTTCTGCACATAGTTCAATAAGTTCTTTCTTTCCTACTATATAAGCTCCTGATGTTGCAATTCCTGCTCCCAAATTTTTCATCAAAGAACCGAACCGCAATATCTGCTCCTACTTCGATTGGTTCTCTCTCTTGTACCAATTCACCATAACAATTATCTACCATTATAATTACATCTTGATTTACTTTTCGAATAGCTTCGATTATTTTTTCTATTTTTTCTATGGTTAGACTTTTTCTAGTAGAATAGCCTCTTGATCTTTGGATTTCAACTAATTTCACATCTCTTTTTTTCAATCTTAGCTGAATGGCTTCTGTATCAAAATCATTCTCTCTTAAATCTATTTGCTCATAATGAATCTGAAATGATTTCAAGGAACTTTTGCTCTCTTCTTTTCCCATTCCTATTACTGTTTGTAAAGTATCATAAGGTTCTCCTGTTATGCTCACCATGGTATCGCCTGGTCTTAACAAAGCAGATAAAGTAACAGCCAAAGCATGTGTTCCAGAAATTAATTGTGTTCTTACTAAACTATCTTCTGCTTGAAAGATATGACTATATATTTCTTCTATTTTGTTTCTACCTGGCTCATCCATTCCATAACCAGTTGAAGTATGAAAATGCATTTCTTGTAATTTACAATCTTGAAAAGCTTGTAGCACTTTTTTAGTATTTTTTTCACATATCTCATTTACCTTTTTTATCATTGGTTCAATTTCTTTTTCTACTTGTCTAGACAGTTCTAGTATATCCTGTTCCATTTAATTTTTACCTCTTTTTTATTAAGTTATTCTTATTTTACTATACTTTATTTTTTTTTGCAATGCTTAAATAAAAATTACCTTAATTGTCAAAAAAATTGCCAAGAAAGATTTTTTCTCTCTTAGCAATTTTCTATTTTAATTGATTATAATACGAATTTTTTAATTAAGATAATTCCACCTGCCATGGTTAGTAATACGATAAATCCTAATGCGAAATAAATTCTTATTTGTCCTGTCATAATAGACAACATAACTGGTGCATCATCAATATCATCTTCTCCTGGTTTTTGGTTATCTGGTGTTGAATCAATGTCTGGTACATCATATTCATTGTCATCTTCTGATATTTCTGCTGTATTGGTCATAACTCCCATATTGTCTTGACTATTAATCCATGTTAACACAACTTCTACATCTGCATATTCTCCTGGTTTCAATAAAGTATTTTCTAATAATCTAGTAGAGATTACATTATTTCCTTCATCTATCCATCCTGGATTATCTGCTGCTATAAATTTTAGTCCTGCTGGAATGTAGTCTGTTATTTCTTTTGCGTAACCTTCAATTTCTCCTTGGTTATAGATTCTAATTGAATATTTGAATTTAACTGTTACTTGATCTATTTTTTTCTTATCTAAATCTACTTTTACAATTTCTTCTGGATCATCCCATGGATCATGTCCTGTTTGGGTTACTGTTTGTTGTCCATTTTCAATTACGATGGCTTGTGTCACCCATTTTCTTAAAGCTAAGTCAAAGATTTTCACAATTACTTTTTCGAAATCATCATCATCTTGTTGTCCTGGTACATAGCTTCCTTTTTCCTCTTCTTTGTAATTTGGTAAATCTTTGTCTTCTGGAAGTTTCACATTATCTGGTTGTGAATCTCTATCTGCTGTTGGTTTTTTGTTTTCGTCTAAATATTCTGTAATATCTGCTATATTGGTAATATTCTCACTTGTTTTTGGTTTTTCACTTACTTTACACATAATTGGAACTTCTTTGTAAGATAATACTATTTTTCCATTTTCTTCTGTTTTCGCTTTCTCAATTAAGAATTTGTCACCTGCTAAGTAATTGGTTGTTACTGTTCTTCCATCTTCTGATAATTCCCAACCATATTGTTGATTAAAGTCACCTTTTACAAATTCTAAGTATGGTGGTAAGTGATCTTTGATTTCGCTTGCATAACCACTAATATCTCCTTCATTGTACACTCTTAACATATAAACAACAATATCATTTGGCTTCACAATAATTGGTTCTTTTGTATGGTTATAAATAGCTGTTGTGATCATATTTCCTTTTTCGTCTAAAGTATTTAATTTTGAAGTATCTACAATAGGTGCTCTGGTATAAGAACCATCTTCATTTTTTAAATATTCATTATTTTCAATTTTGGTGTCATCACTAACTGCTACAATAAATTTTCTTAAAGCTAAATCAAAAGTTTGTAATACAATATAGTCATGATCTTCATCGTCTTCATGATCTGGATGTTCTTTCCAATCTTCTGGAACAGAATCTCTATCTTCTACTGGATTTCCTTTTTTATCGGCATCATCGGTAATGGCTGCTTCATTTCGAATCATTGTTCCTGAAATATTTTCAGCTACTACTTTAAATTTAACAGCTAATTCCTTGTAAGAAAGATCTTTTTCTGTTTTGGTTCCATCGTTTCCTCCGAATGCTTTAATTAAATTTCCTCCTACTGTTGTTTCGTTTTCTTTTGCTAAATAGTCAGAAGAAATTTTTATGATTTTATCTTTTTTATCATTATATTGGAAACCACCCCATAAATAGTTTTGGTTAAATTCAATGGCTTCTTTTTCTGCTTCTGTTAAAGTGGTATCCGCTTCTAATTCTTCTCCCTCTTTTTCAGACCAGATAAATTCTAATCCTTCTGGTACATCTTCTGATATTTCTTGTGCATATCCATCGATAGTTCCCTCATTATAAATTCTAAATGTATAAGTAACAATGTCTCCTTTTTTTACAGCTACTGGATCTTCTTCTTTCTTTAATTGGTAATCTCCTGTTGTTACCATGTTACCATTTTCATCCCATGTATTTAATTTGCTAACATCAATACTTTTGATTCTTTCTGGTACATTTTGATCATTAACAGCTGTAATACGTTTGATTAATTTTAAGTCAAATGCTAAATACAATTTTTCAAAATCGTCGTCATCTTGTTGACCTTTATAATAATAATTTGAATCGGTTAAATCAATTTTATTGTCTTCATGTCCTTTGTAGTTTTCCATATTATCTTTTTCTACTTCTGGCTTTGTACCTGGTTCTGAGTCACGATCTTTTCCTTTTTCTGTTATAATAACGGTTCCATCTTCATCTACTTCTTCTGCAATCCAAGCTACATTTGTTAAAATTCTATTTTTCCCTTTTTCTGGAATAGCTGTTACAGTACATTCAATTTCAATGGTTTCTGTTCCTCTTCCGTTATTTTCTAAGTTACCTTCTTCATAAGCTGGTAAATTGGTTTGATTTCCTTCTTTTCTTTTTAAATTTAAGGTATTTGTTGTTTCCTCATAAGAATCTAATTCAAAGTTTCCACTTACTACTCTAGTAAATTGTAATCCAGTTGGTAGTTGATCTACTACTTTAGTTGCTCGTCCTGCTTTTTCTCCCTCATTATAAATTGTCATTTTATAAGTTACTTTATCATCTGTACTAATGGCTACTGGATCTTTTTTGTGTTTATAAGTTGCTGTTTTTGTTGTTTCAATAGTAGACTCATCGATATTAGGTACTCTTACACTTTTTCCAGTTAATTCTACTTCATTTATTTTTGTAATGTATTTTCTTAAGGCTAAGTCAAATGGTTTGTTCTCTTCTAATAGGACCGTTTCAGAATCTTTTTTCTTGCTTACTTCAACAAGTGGCTGTTCCATATTGTTGGTAGTAGATGCCCATAATGTCATGGTTCTATCATCATAATTAGAAGTAATTTCAATGGATACTGCATTTGCTTTTTCTTTTGGAAGAGAAAGATAAAAATCTTTTCCTACTAAACTTTTTAAAGTTGTTCCATTGGCTACTGGTTGTTTGTTTTCATCTAATAATTGATAATTTTTTTCTTCTTGCCCATTATTTTTTACTAGCATTTCTAATGTATAATAATTTGTATTTACTTCTGTAAGATGAATTGGTCCCACTACATAGTTATTCCCTGCTTCTTCTTTTTTCAAAGTAGTGGTATTTACTTTAATTGGATTTCCTGCTGTTTTTCCAATTTCAGCATATTTACTAGCATTGTTTTTTGCGTATTCTATCATTAATCGATATAATATTTCTATTTGATACTTTCTAGCCATTCCTTCTGTTTGGCTTGGAAGTATCGCTTCTTCAAGCCCATAATTATCCATTGGTTGATAAGAAGTTTCTTCCCTTGTATTATAATACATCCATGATTTTGAACCGGTTTTATCATACATCATTTCATGCACATTGGATTCTTGATAACTTCCATTTTGTTGTGTTCCTACATAATAATTTGTAAAATACCATAATACAGCTTGTTGTACCGCTCTAATATCATTGTCTGTTAATGGATATGCTTCCATCATCTCAACATATGCAGAATAATCATTCACATAATGATCATTATACATTGCAGCTTCAAGAACTCTATCTATTATTTCTTGTTTCTCTACTTCTGTGGATTCTTTTGGCAAATATAATTGATCCAAAACAGCTAAAATAGCATTATAGATGCTAATTTGCTTTCCATCTTCCTCAATTACTCCATCTACTAATGTTCTTAAAACTTCGTTTTGTGTTCGAATTGCATCTCTTTCTTTTTTCATATCGAACATCACATTATAAGGTCTTTTTTTCAGACCATCAAAATTTTCTTCTGTAAATCCTACCCCTGCTTTTACACAATAAAGGTTTGTATTTACATAGTTATCTCCTTCTTGGAATTTTACAATATTCCATATAATAGCAGCATTGTCTTCCCCTGGTTTTCCAATGGAATATCCCATATGAGGTTCACTACTTTCCATAAATTCTTTTGCCCCCATATAGACACTTTCTTCTGGTTGTAATAATGTTTTAGCATATACCATACTTTGTAGTAAAATAACTGCTACTAACATGATTAAAACAAAACGAATGCTTCTCTTTCTCCAGTTCATTTTTTTCTCTCCTTTTCTTTTCCTTCTTTTCTTCTATCTTCTATTTTACTCTTTTTTTTTTTGAAGTCAATAGGTATTTTTGAGCTTATGATTTCCCCCTTTTTTTCTCTTTTTCCCCCTCTTACGGAAAGATTGTTTCTCGATTCTAAGGATTCAATAAGCCCCTACATTACAATTATATTACATTTTTGCAATAAAATCAATATTTTACGTTAATTAATTTCATTTTCTGTTGATTCCGTAATACTTTATCCATTTTTTGTTTTTTATCATAAAAATTTGTTTTTTTTATATGATTAATAAGAGGTGGATTATGAAAAAATTTTTATACAAATTTTTTATTTTATTTATTTTGATGATTCAATTTTGTACGGTTTCCTTTTGTGATGAAGAAGAGGAAGAAGTTGTAGATGTTTTAGCTGAAATAGAAGCTTCTACAATCTCTCAAACAGTTCCTGACTTAAATTCTCGTTCTTGTGTGGTTTTGGATCGTACTTCAAAATCAATTTTGTATGGAAAAAACGAAAAAAAACAGGTGAAAATGGCCTCTACTACAAAGATTATGACTGCCATTGTGGTACTTGAAAATTCTTCTTTGGATAAAATGGTAGAAGTTTCAAAAAAATCTGCTGGTACAGGTGGTTCTCGTTTAGGTTTAAAAACAGGAGATAAAATTACCCTTCGTGATTTAATGTATGGTTTATTATTGTGTTCTGGCAATGATGCAGCAGTTTGTCTTGCTGAGAGTATTGCTGGAAGTGTTCCAGAATTTTGTAATTTAATGAATCAAAAAGCACAAGAATTGCAACTTACCAATAGCCATTTCGAGTCTCCTCATGGTCTAGATTCTGATCAACATTATACAACAGCTTATGAATTGGCTCTTCTATCTGATTATGCTTTAAAAAATTCTACTTTTTTAAAAATGGTTGGAACAAAACATTATACGGTTATGATAAATGGTTATCCCAAAACACTTTCTAATACCAATGAATTGTTAGGAAATTTGAATGGTGTTTATGGCATTAAAACTGGTTTTACAAATGGGGCTAATCGATGTTTAGTAACTGCTTGTAAAAGAGGAAATATGGACATCATTTGTGTTGTCTTAGGTGCTGATACCAAAAGTTTTCGAACAAAAGATAGTATTAAACTATTGGAATATAGCTTTCAAAATTACGAATATTTTAATTTGAAAGATTTTGTAACTACTTTTATGTCTGATTGGCAAACAAAAAATTCCGATTTCTTTTTAGTTGAAAAGGGAATCTCCAATCATTTAGAAGTCCAGGTTGATTCTAATTTAGATGAAATGTGTTTCATTCCTTTAAAAAAGGATCTCATTCCTACTATAAAAGCAGAATTGTCTATCTCTCCTTCTTTGCAGGCACCGATTCAACAAGGTGATTTTCTTGGTACCTTAAGAATTTTTTCTCAAGATACTAATATTGCAGAATTTAATATAATTTCTAATACTTCTATTCGAAAAAATATGATTTTGGATTATTTATTGGATTTTTTTAAAGCATATCCTTCACAGTTAGAAAATTCTTTATTTTAGCAAACTAAATGGTTTATTTTTGAGAAGCAAATAATCTAAGAGGATGCCTTTTCTAATGGCATCCTCTTTTTTTATTTTACATTTTCTTTTATGTAGTCAACTACATCTCCTACTGTTACTACTTTTTCTGCATCACTATCAGGTATTTCTATATCAAATTCTTCTTCTAATGCCATAACTAATTCTACAATGTCTAATGAATCTGCTCCTAAATCGTCAATAAATGATGCTTCCATTGTTACTGATGTGTCTGCTACACCTAATTGTTCAACAATTATTCCTTTTACTTTTTCTAATACATCTTCTGAACTCATAATTCGAGTTCACCTCCTCTCAAGTTTGTGAATATCTTATTTATATTCCATTTATATTATATGTTTTTCTATTTGTCAAGTATATTCTTGAAATATTTTTATTTTGTACGACTGAGTCGAAATTGTCTTATTTCTCGAATTCTTCTATCATTTTATCTACCGCCTTATTTTTTACAAATTTCTCTGCTTGGATAAGGGTATATTCAAATAATAGAGCATCACTACTTCCATGTGCTTTTACAACTGGCTTTTTCACTCCTAAAAATAATGCTCCCCCATAAGATTTGTAATCCATTGTTTTAGAAAATCTTTTAATAGCTGGTAAAGCTGGAATGGAAAAAATCTTAGCTAATATATTTTTGGTAAAACTTTCGGTTAATGATTTTTTTACAAATTTTCCTAGTCCTTCTGTTGTTTTTAAAAATACATTTCCTGTAAATCCATCTGCTACAATGGCATCAATTTTACCAGAAAAGGCATCTCTTCCTTCTACATTTCCTACAAAATTAATATTCAATTCTTCTGATTTTTCTTTTATTAAGTGATAACTTTCACGAACTAATTCATTTCCTTTTGTTTCTTCTGTTCCAATATTCAATAATCCAATGGCTGGTTTTTCGATTCCATAAGTATTTTTTAAGTAAATGGTAGACATTTGAGCAAATTGTAATAAATTGATTGGCTTACAATTTGTGTTAGATCCTGCATCTATTAATAGTAATTGACTTTTGTAGGCTGGTAGTATTCCTGCTAGTGCGGGACGATCAATTCCTTTGATTCTTCCCACTATCAAAGTAGCTCCTGTTAATAAGGCTCCTGAATTTCCAGCTGAAATGAAAACATCCCCTTCCCCTTCTTTTAACATACGAAATCCTACTACCATAGAAGAATCTTTTTTATGTTTGATGGCAATGGTTGGTGTGTCTTCCATTTCAATGATTTCTGTTGCATTTTTTATGGTTAATCGATCTGATATTTCTTCTATTTCTTTTCCATAAAACTCTTTTATTTTACTTCGAATCATTTCTTCTTTTCCGATTAAAATTACTTCTGCATTTATCTTATTGATGGCATTAACGGCTCCTCTGATGTTTGCATCTGGACTATTGTCTCCTCCCATGGCATCTAATAGTATCTTCATTTACTTTCCTCCTACGTCTTGTCTATTCTATTATATTTTTATCTTCTCTATTTTATTATGCTTTTTTAAAAAAATCAATAGATTTATAAGGAAAAGTGGAAAAAACGATTCCGCCTTTTCCACCAAAACTAATTATTGGGTTCAAAATTTCTGAATTTCACAAATAAAGTCTTGTAATTTTTTTCTTTTCAATTCTTCATCTCTTTTGAGTTGAAAGCTTTCATATCCATAATAATGGGCGATATAACTGAATAAAATAGCCATACTACTCAAAATAGCTTCTTCTTTTATTTGCAGTCTTTCTTCCAGCTCATGAAGAACCTCATGGATATTTTGTGTCTCTTTTTTATAAAAAACACACAAAATCTCAAGACAATTATTCATTTGTCTTTTATTTCTGAAGATCATTGGGCACATCATATAACTAACTGTCTCTGAATACGTAGCTTTTAAAGAATGAAACATTTTCAGCCCCTTGTTTCTAAACTCCTTTTCTTTTTTCGATCTTTCTATTCCTTGCTCCAATTTCTCTTGGTCGATTTTGTCCTTCTCCTCCTTTATCATTTTCAATAAATTTGTGAACCCTATTCCTTGTTCCATTGCTTTAATAATTAAGTCATGAATTTCCTCCCGCAAGCTTTTTGTTTTTTGTTTGCTCATTAGACTTTTGTCCTCCTTAACATAATATGATTATTATAACATAAAAAATCGTATATAGCAACTACTATATACGATATAAAAATTTGTTATTTTTTTCAACTTAAGCTAAGATATCTGCAACAACACCTGAACCAACTGTTCTACCACCTTCACGAATAGCGAATCTTAATCCCTTTTCGATAGCGATAGGAGTAATTAATTCGATTGTCATTGATACGTTATCTCCTGGCATAACCATTTCTGTTCCAGCTGCTAATTCAATCACACCTGTAACGTCTGTTGTTCTGAAATAGAATTGTGGTCTATATCCATTGAAGAATGGAGTATGTCTTCCTCCTTCTTCTTTTGTTAATACATAAACTTCAGAAGTGAATTTCGTATGTGGATTAATGGTTCCTGGTTTTGCTAAAACTTGACCTCTTTCAATTTCTTTTCTATCGATACCACGTAATAATGCTCCAATATTATCTCCAGCTTCTGCTTGATCTAATAATTTTCTGAACATTTCTACTCCTGTGATAACAGTTTTCTTTCTTTCTTGTGATAGTCCAATGATTTCAACTTCATCAGAAACTTTTATAATTCCTCTTTCTACTCTACCTGTTGCAACTGTTCCACGTCCTGTAATAGTAAATACGTCTTCTACTGGCATTAAGAATGGTTGATCAACTGGTCTTTCTGGTGTTGGAATATAGCTATCAACTGCTTCCATTAATTCTTTCATAGGTTTGTAAACTTCTTCATCAGGATTTGTTGATGAATTTTCTAATACTTGTAATGAAGATCCTTTTATGATTGGAATTTCATCTCCTGGGAAATCATATTCACTAAGTAAGTCTCTTACTTCCATTTCAACTAATTCTAATAATTCTGGATCGTCTACCATATCACATTTATTTAAATAAACAACAATATATTTAACCCCTACTTGTCTTGCTAATAAGATGTGTTCTCTTGTTTGTGGCATAGGTCCATCTGCTGCTGATACTACTAATATAGCACCATCCATTTGAGCAGCACCTGTAATCATGTTTTTAACATAGTCAGCATGTCCTGGACAGTCAACATGTGCATAGTGTCTGTTATCTGTTTCATATTCAACGTGTGCTGTATTAATTGTAATTCCTCTTGCTTTTTCTTCTGGTGCTCCATCGATTTTGTCATAAGCTTCAAATTGTGCTTTTCCTAATAAAGATAAATATTTTGTAATCGCTGCTGTTGTTGTTGTTTTTCCGTGGTCTACGTGACCAATTGTACCAATGTTAACATGTGGTTTTGTTCTTTCAAATTTTGCTTTTGCCATTTGAATTTCCTCCTTCAATATATATAATCGTATATATAACCATTTTTTGGTTATACAAGTTATTCGTAAATCTCTTCCGTTCTACGACTAACTTAAAAATTTAATAACTTTAATGATGCATAAGCATTTTATAACATTTTTATTAAAAAATCAAGCCTTTTGATTGTTTTTCTGTGTTTGAATCTAAAATTCAATTTAAATTAGTCTTTTTTTACTCTGGATGCTACTATTGTATCAAAAACTGATTTTGGTACTTCTTCATAGTGAGAAGGTTCCATTGTATAAGTTCCTCTACCTTGTGTTTTTGAACGTAAATCTGTAGCATAACCAAACATTTCAGATAATGGTACAAAAGAATGAATTTCTTGCATTCCATCATTTCCATCCATACCTTCCATTCTTCCACGTCTAGCATTAATATCTCCAATTACATCTCCCATGTATTCTTCTGGAACGGTTATTTCTACTTTCATAATTGGTTCTAGAATAACTGCTTTTGCTTGTTTACATCCTTCTTTGAAAGCCATAGAGGCTGCAATTTTGAATGCCATTTCTGAAGAGTCAACTTCATGATAAGATCCATCCACTAAAGTAGCTTTAAAGTCAATTACTGGGTAACCAGCTAAAATTCCACTTTCTGATGCTTCTCTCATTCCTTGTTCAATTGGTTTAATATATTCTTTTGGAACAGCTCCTCCGACAATTTTACTTTCGAATTCGATTCCTTTTCCTGGTTCTAATGGTTCCATTTCAAACCAAACATCACCATATTGTCCTTTTCCACCAGATTGACGAATGAATTTACCTTGTACTCTAACCTTATTACGAATGGTTTCTTTATAAGCAACTTGTGGTTTTCCTACATTACATTCTACTTTAAATTCTCTTTTTAGTCTATCTACAATAATGTCTAAGTGCAATTCTCCCATACCTGCAATAATAGTTTGTCCTGTTTCTTGATTGGTATAAGCTTTAAAAGTTGGATCTTCTTCTGCTAATTTTCCTAATGCAATTCCCATTTTTTCTTGTGCTGCTTTGTCTTTTGGTTCAATCGCAATATCAATAACTGGTTCTGGGAATTCCATAGATTCTAAGATAATTGGATGATCTGGATCACATAGTGTATTTCCTGTTGTAACATCTTTTAGTCCTACTGCTGCTGCAATGTCTCCAGCATATACTTTGTCTATATCTTCTCTATGGTTTGAGTGCATTTGAAGAATTCTTCCAATTCTTTCTTTTTTATCTTTACTAGAGTTTAATACTGTTGAACCAGATTCTAAGGTTCCTGAATAAACTCTAAAGAAACATAATTTTCCAACAAATGGATCGGTTGCTATTTTAAATGCTAATGCAGCAAATGGTTCTGAATCAGAAGTTTTGGCTTCTGTTTCTTCTCCTGTTAATGTTTCTCCTTTGATGTGTGCAATGTCAGTTGGTGCTGGCATATAATCAATAATTGCATCTAATAATTCTTGTACTCCTTTATTTTTATAAGAAGATCCACAGGTTACTGGAACGATTGTGTTATTAATAGTTCCTGTACGTAATCCTCTTTTGATTTCTTCTTCTGAAAGTTGTTCCCCATCTAAATATTTCATCATTAATTCTTCGTCTTGTTCTGCCACAGATTCTACCATTTTACTATGGTATTCTTCTGCTAATTCTTTCATATCTTCAGGAATATCTGCTTCTTCAATTTCTTTTCCTAAATCATCTTTATGTAGAAAAGCTCTCATTTTAATTAAGTCTACAATTCCTTTAAAGTTATCTTCTGCTCCAATTGGTAATTGAATTGGTACAGCATTTGCTTTTAATCTATTTTTTAATTGGTCTACACAAAGCATGAAGTTAGCTCCTGTAATATCCATTTTGTTAACATATACCATTCTTGGTACATTGTATTTGTCAGCTTGTCTCCAAACGGTTTCTGTTTGTGGTTGAACCCCACCTTTTGCTGCTAAAACCGTTACTGCTCCATCAAGAACTTTTAAAGATCTTTGTACTTCTACTGTAAAATCAACGTGTCCTGGGGTATCGATAATATTAATTCGATTGTCATTCCAAAAACAAGTTGTACAAGCAGAAGTAATTGTAATTCCTCTTTCTTGTTCTTGTGCCATCCAATCCATAGTAGCTGCCCCTTCGTGTGTTTCCCCTATTTTGTGAACTTTACCTGTATAAAACAAAATTCTTTCTGTTGTGGTTGTTTTTCCGGCATCAATATGTGCCATGATTCCTATATTTCTAGTTTTTTCTA
>CASAUJ010000017.1 GCA_949118805.1 uncultured Clostridia bacterium
ATGACACCTCCTCTACTTTCTATGTTAGATAATAAATTATTACAAAGAAAATATATAAAATATTTAAAACATTTAATTGAATTATCTGAAAAAGAAATTAAGAGAACTTCTTTTGATAGTAGATTGAATTCACTTTCTCATTATTATTTTGATCGCTATTCAAATGATTTACATCTATTTAAAGATGTTTATTCTTGTAATTTGATTGAAGCTTTTAAACATTTTCAAGATATTGGTGTTTTAGAAATTATTACATGTGGAGCTACACATGGTTATTTTCCTATTTTATATCTTAATGAAAAAACTGTAAAAGCCCAAATCGCTGTTGGTGTACAAACTTATGAAAGATATTTTGGAAGAAAACCACGTGGCATTTGGCTTCCAGAATGTGGGTATGTCCCAGAAGCAGATAAATATTTAAAAGAATTTGGAATTGATTATATTATTACCGAATCTCATGGAATCTTATATGCTAATCCTACACCTATTTATGGAACTTTCGCTCCTATTGTTTCTCCAGAAGGAATCATTGCTTTTGGACGTGATATGGAATCTTCTCGACAAGTATGGAGTTCTATTAACGGTTACCCTGGTGACTATAATTATCGAGAATTTTATCGTGATATTGGATATGAAGCTGACTATGACTACATTAAACCCTATATTGCACACAATGGAGTAAGAGTTCACACCGGTATTAAATATTATCGTATTACTGGGGATACAGATTTTAAAGATTATTATAATCCTAGATGGGCTATGGATTCTGCTGAAAAACAAGCAGGGCATTTCTTAGATAGTAGAAATTCACAAATTGAAAATTTATCTCCCTATATGGAAACACCTCCTATTATTCTCTGTCCTTATGATGCTGAACTTTATGGACATTGGTGGTATGAAGGTCCTTACTGGCTATATATCTTATTTAAAAAGATCTATTATGATAATTGTAATTTTGAATTGATAACACCTTCCGAATACATTGATAAATATCCTAATATGCAAATTTCTTCCCCTTGCCGTTCTAGTTGGGGAGCAAATGGTTATAGTGAAGTTTGGCTAAACCCAACCAATGATTATATCCATAGACATTTACATGTTGCTGGCGATAGGATGTGTGAACTTGCCTTTTTATATCCTAATGCAAAAGGAATTCAAAAAAAAGCATTAAATCAATGTGCAAGAGAATTATTATTAGCTCAAAGCAGTGATTGGTTATTTATTATTACCAATGGAACGATGGTAGATTATGCTAAAAAAAGAGTAAAAGAACATATTGGTCGATTTACAAAATTATATAATCAAATTAAAGAAAATACAATTGATGAAGAATTTCTAAAAGACATTTCAAAAAAAGATTGTGTTTTTCCAGATATTGATTATATGCTTTATTATTAAAGGAAGCATTTCTGTGCATGTGCAATGGGGACGTTTCCTTTTTCACATTTCAGAAATGATTAAAAATTTTTGTGTTTTCTAAAATGTGAAAAAGGAAACGTCCCCATTGCACATGTTAAAAAAAGGAAATGCTGTTGCACACACCAATTTTTCCATTCCGCATACTATAATGTATAACTTTTTGAAATTTAGTAGATACTAGTTATGTTGGAAAGGAGATTTTTATGAAATCACTCTGTATAAAGACAAATGATTCTGATTTGATACATGATCTACTAAACGAATTTAATCATCTAACTTTGAAAAATGTTTGTTTTTCAGAAAATAAATTTAAATTTTATAAAAATGTTATCATTCATTATTATGGTCATGATGAATCTCTTTTTTTGTCCAAAGTTGCTTCTATTTTATCTTTTCTAGTAATTGATGAATGGGAAGAAGATTTGTTAAAACAAGTCATTTCTCAGAATTATTTTTATTTTGATAGCAACGAAAGAAATAAAATTTTAACCATTTGTTTTGATATAATGGCAGAAGATTTTTCAAAACTTTTTGATGAAAAATTCAATTTACTTTATCCCATTTTTTATGACTTTTTATCTCATCATAAATGTGTTGTTTTAAATGGATTTATCACTTTCCGCTTAAAAAATTACTGGAGTTTTTTAGATCGTATTGTGAACGAGGCAGTCAATCGCTTTGTAATTGAAAAAGAATATTTAGAATTTATCTCTTTATTAAAATTATATATTAATTCTCAAACTTGTACTTGTGACACTGTACACATTGTATTTTCTCCTTGTGAATCTCTCTTATTAGATAAAGATAAAAATATAATTTTTGTAAAAGATGACATATTTAAAGCCAAAATTTTAAGTGATATAACGTTTTCTTCTAATGACTATATTTTAAATTCTTTACTTACTTTACTTCCTAAAAATATTTATGTCCATCTAATTGATGGTTATATTGATGAATTTATTAACACTTTACAATTAGTATTTGAAAAAAGAATTCATTTATGCACAGATTGTAATATTTGTCAATTATATAAAAAATCAAAAATTCCACATACAGAACATTTATAATTCTGATGTGGAATTTATTTTTATTTAGAAGTATTCATAGCTTCGTATAATCCAGGTAAAACGATATTAGTAAATTCTTCTTGATTAGCTATTTCCCATTTTTGATCTTTCTTTTGTAATTGAATTATACCATTTTTAGTAACTGTTTGTATTTCTTCATTTCTTAACTCATCCATTAAATAATTTTTCAATTCTTCTTCATTTGTTCCTGAAAATGCTACCTTCCAAGCTTTTTGTATATAATTTGTCATAATTTCTTTGAAATCTTTATTCTTAATTTCTATTTCAACAGTAGCGGTGTCTCCCTCTTCTTTTTCACTTAAAATTTTCCATTCTAATTTTTCAAAAAGTAATTTTTCTGCTTCTGCATTTAATTGATCTTCTCCTTGCATAAATCCAGATAACATTTGTTGTGTATAAGCCCCTCTTTTCAATTCTTGTAAAGATTTTTCTACTACCTTTTTAGGAGATTGATTTCCCATAGACATAGCAATCAAAATTGTCATCAATGCGACTACTACTGCTATTATTCCTATTATAAGAATATAGTTTTGACCCTTTTTTTCGGTTTCTACTTTAGTTGTTTTTGGTTTTTCTTCCACTTTTTTATTCTCTTTTTCAGTCACTTTTGCTGTTTCCTTTTCTTTCTCTGCTACTCCCTCATTTTCCGATCCTTTCTTTTCCTCTGTTTTTTCTACTAGCTTTTCTTTATTTTCTTCCATCTTTATCCTCCTTCTATTACCTTTCTAGCTTGATTATATCTTAACCGAATATTTTTTGCAACATTTTTAGACAAATTTCAGAATTTTTCTTATATTTTAAATATTTTCTTTTCCGATGTCAATCACCATATGAATACAGTCTACAAAGTACATCAAAGAACCAATGAGTAAGATTCCCAAAGCCACATAAAAACCAATATATCCTATTTTTAAAGAAACTCCTGTAAAATAGCAAATCCACTTAATGAAAGTTGCATGAATCGAATCGAATCCCTCTTTATAACTATTACTTTTTGCCATCACAAAATTTTCACTTGCTACAAAGTATAATTCTGATAATTTGTAAATTTCGTTTATTTCTGGATATTCTAATCCTATCTCCCATTTCTTTACTTTTTTGTCATCCATCGATAGACCTAATTCTTGTAATTTTTCCACTACTTGTAAATAAGTCCAACCTTTTTCTTCTCTCAAATCTTTTAACAATTGCTCAATGGTTCTATTTTCCACTTTCCCTTTTTCCCCTTTTTCTTTTGCTGATTCCATTTCTTTTTTCCTTTCTCTTCTTCCTTTGTACTCATTATAACAATTAAAAAGAAGGATGGCAACCCTTCTTTTCTTTACATTGCTCCATTAATTCCATTTGCTACGATTTCTTTCATATTTTCAATCAGATCATCAATTTCTTTTGGTGTTACAATTAAATTGTAATCTTTTGGTAATAAGGCTTCTTTAATTTCTTCATAATTATTTTCTTCCTTTAATTGATTTAAATAATCATTTGATTTTGCTTCATTTTGTAATTTTTCAATCAATAAATCTAAACAATCATTGACCAAAACTGCTGTTTCTACCACTGTTGGAATTCCAATTGCTATAACTGGAACCCCTAATGTTTTTTGACTGATTTCACTTCTTGTGTTTCCCACTCCTGCTCCTGGTACAATTCCAGTATCTGATAATTGTACTGTACTACTAATTCTTTCAATGCTTCGTGAAGCTAGTGCATCAATTACAATGACTAATTTTGGTTTTGTATTTTCTACAATTCCCTTTAAAATTTCAACGGTTTCTATTCCTGTCGTTCCTAATACACCTGGTGATATCGCACTCACCATTCGAGTTCCTTCTTCTACATACTGTGGTAAATAGTTTATAATATGTCTTGTTACTTCAATTTCATTAATCACTTTTGGTCCTAATGCATCTGGTGTTACATAGATGTTCCCTAACCCAACTACTAAAATTTCACCTTGGCTATCCACATGTTTTGCGATTACCTCTTTTAGTTCCTTTGTTAAAACTTCGGAAGCTTTCCCGAATCTCATCATCTTGTGCTATTTTTAATTTTTGGATATCAATTGTAATATAATTTCCAACTGGTTTTCCAATTGCTTTTTCCCCATTTTCATTTGTTATTTTTACTCTTTCTACTTTTATATTTTCATCAATTTCTTCCTGATTTGCTTCAATTCCATCAATTTCCTCTAGTTTATTGGCCTTTTGATAAATCTCTCTTCTTTCCGATGCTAAATCGGTTCTAAAATTAAACATATTTCTTCCTCCTAACTTTCTTTTAGTATGAAACGAAATCCTCCATTTTATCCTATTTCTAATAATTTTAAAAAGCTTTTTTGACTTTTTTCTTGATTTATGTTAATATTAAATAGATACTTATTTATAATGTCTTCTATCTTTTTTAGGAGATTTATGCTTAAAAGGAGGCGTTTCATGGTTAAAACTATTGTAACACCTGAATTTTTATCAGACCACACAACTACATTTATTCCGCATGCAGCAAGGCTGAACACAGCAATGCAGATGGCATTCCGCAATCTTTCTCGGTCCTCGCTTATCACTTCTGAACACTATATTTCTAGCAACTTAGAAATGGTGACTTCGGAAGATTTTGTTGGGCTTTTTGGGAAAGACACTCTTCCTTTAGAGGAAGTACACGAAAAAATCTGCGCAATGGAAGCAGAACTCAATTCGTTTTCTTGTGATACCCTTGCCAACATGCTGGAATACGTCTCAAACTTGTTTGCTTAAAATGGGCGACAAGTATCCTAATGGAAACGGATGAGAACATAGTTCTCATCCGTTTCCTATTATTTTTACACTTTTATGTAAATATGCTATAATTTAAGTATCACTAATTCGGCTTTGTATACTGGAAAGGAGAAGGAGTTGAGCATTGCTCCTCCTAAAAGCAATATGAAAATGACTCGGTTAGAAAAAACGACCACTTTTGTTTCATTACATCCTTATATTAAGAATTATTCCCTGTCCTTTTTAGAATACTTTGCTTCTAACAATTGGACACTGGGAATCTATCCTATGAAAGACGCCGAAGAGCTTATCAACGAATTTAAAAGCTTTTTTGGAAAAGTTGATCTTACTCTGGGCGAGGTCATTCATAAGCTCAATACAACTCCTATCATCGAGGAAGAGCTTTTGGGAAGGATTCTTGATACAATATGGGATATCATTCTGGATACTCGGAAAAGCGAAGCAGTATAATGGATGAAAAGGCAGAGTTATCTGCCTTCTTCCTATTTATAAATATTTTTTCAAAAATTTACCTGTATAACTTCTTTCATTGGTACAAATTTGTTCTGGCGTACCAACTGCTACTACTTCTCCGCCATGATCTCCTCCTTCTGGTCCTAAATCAATAATGTGATCACAAGTTTTAATGAGATCTAAATTATGCTCAATAACAATAATAGTATTTCCTGTATCTACTAGTCGCTGTAAAATTTCCACCAATTTATGAACATCTGCAATGTGAAGACCAGTAGTTGGCTCATCTAAAATATACAAAGTTTTACCCGTTGCTCTTTTAGATAACTCCGTTGCTAATTTTATTCTTTGTGCTTCTCCTCCTGATAAGGTTGTAGATGGTTGTCCTAATTTGATATAACCGAAGTCCTACATCATATAAGGTTTGTATTTTTTGTTTGATTTTTGGTATTTTATCAAAAAATGTCAAAGCTTCTTCTACTGTCATATCTAAAACATCTGCAATATTTTTTCCTTTATATTTTACTTCTAAAGTTTCTCGATTATAACGTTTTCCCTTACATACTTCACAAGGTACATAAATATCTGGTAAAAAATGCATTTCAATTTTATGAACACCATCACCATTACAACTTTCACATCTTCCACCAGCTACATTGAAACTAAATCTCCCCTTTTGATAACCACGCATTTTTGCTTCTTCTGTTGCTGCAAAAATATCACGAATCAAATCGAAAACGCCTGTATAAGTAGCTGGATTAGAACGTGGTGTTCTCCCAATTGGAGATTGATCAATATTAATAATTTTATCAATATTTTGTAATCCTTTTACACCTTTACACTTCCCAGGTTTTTCATTGGATCCATTTAATTCTTTTGCTATGGTTTTATAGAGAACTTCATTTACTAATGTTGACTTTCCGTGATCCAGATACTCCTGTTACACAATTAAAAACGCCTAAAGGAAACTTAACACTTATGTTTTTTAAATTGTTTTCTTCTGCTTCTTGCACTTCAATTACTTTTGTCTTTGTATGTTTTCTTCTCTTCTTAGGAACTTCTATTTGCTTCCTACCGCTTAAATACTGCCCTGTTACAGAATCTTTTACTTGTTTGACTTCCTCCACTGTTCCGTTGTGCCATAACTTGTCCTCCATGTGTTCCAGCACCTGGGCCAATGTCTATAATTTGATCAGCTGCATACATGGTATCTTCATCATGTTCTACCACTAAAAGTGTATTTCCTAGATCTCTTAATTTTTTCAATGTTACTAATAATTTATCATTATCTCTTTGATGTAATCCGATACTTGGCTCATCTAAAATATATAATACTCCTGTTAAACCAGAACCAATCTGAGTCGCTAAACGAATTCTTTGCGCTTCTCCTCCTGATAAGCTTCCTGCATTTCTAGATAATGTTAAATATTCTAAGCCAACATCCATTAGAAATTGTAATCTTTGCGTTATTTCCTTTAATATCAATTCTGATATCATAGCTTCTGTTTTCGTTAATTTTAATTGATTTAAATATTCTTTTATTTTATTGATTGACATATCGGTTAATTCATTGATATTTTTATCTCCTACTTTAATGGATAAAATTTCCGATTTTAATCTTGCCCCATGACAAGAATAACATGGTGCATTACTCATATACATTTCATAAAAATCTCTCATACCTTGCGATTTTGTCTCATTATGACGTCTATCTAAGGTCGGTAATACCCCTTCAAAAGGTGCTTTGAATTTTCGGATTCCTGCATAAGAAGAAAATTCAAAATCAATTTCCTCTTCTCCTGTACCATATAATATTTTTTCTAAAAACCATCTTGGTATGTCTTTTATTTTTTTATTCTTAATTTCTACCCCATAATGTTTTGCAACACTTTCGAAATACATTTTTGCCATCGTGTCACCCTTTTTCATTGTGCTTGCTCCAAAAGCTTTGATTCCATCATATAAAGTTTTGCTTTTATCTGGGATAATTAGATCTTCATCCATTTTCATTAAATATCCAATCCCTGTACAGGTTGGGCAAGCTCCAAATGGATTATTAAAAGAAAACATCCTTGGTGTTAATTCGGGAAAACTAAAACCACAATCTGGACAAGCATAATTGCAACTATACAAAACTGGTTTTTGTCCTACAATATCAATCAATACTAATTTTTCTGCTTGTTTTAGAGCAATCTCTACGGATTCTGTTAGTCGACTGATAATATCTGGTTTTATCACCAATCGATCTACAATCAGCTCTACTTCGTGTTTTTTCTTACGATCTAAAATTATTTCATCTTCTCCTAATTCATAGATTTGTCCATCAATTCTAGCTCTTACAAAACCTTCTTTTTGATATCCTTCTAATTGTTTGGTAAATTCTCCTTTTCTTCCTCTAACCACTGGTGCTAATACTTGTATTTTTGTCCCTTCTGGTAAACTCATAATGTTATCAATGATTTGATCAATACTCTGTTTTTCTATCTTTTTATGACAATTAGGACAATAAGGAACTCCTATTCTTGCATATAGTAAACGGATATAATCATAGATTTCGGTTACTGTTCCCACTGTTGAGCGTGGGTTTTTAGAAGTTGTTTTTTGATCAATAGAAATTGCTGGTGATAGTCCATCGATTCTCTCTACTTCTGGTTTTTCCATCAACCCTAAAAATTGTCTTGCATAAGAAGATAAACTTTCTACATATCTTCTTTGTCCTTCTGCATATAAAGTATCAAAAGCTAAACTTGATTTTCCAGATCCTGATAGCCCTGTGATAACGACTAATTTGTCTCGTGGTATTTCTAAATTTATATTTTTTAAATTATGTTCTTTTGCTCCCTTTATTGTAATTTTATCATTCATGATCTTCTCCCACTTTCTTCTTTTAAATTGCATTTTTCCTACTTGCTCTATTATACTATATTTCTTTTTTAAAAACAAGAGTTTGGTATATTTTTTCTATTAAAAACTCTTATCTCTGACTTTTCTTGTCAAAGATAAGAGTTCTTTCTTCTCATTCTATTCCCATAAACCTCTTTAGAAGATTCCTACAATATCTCCATTTTCATCTATATCAATACTTTCCGCTGATGGTACTTTTGGAAGTCCTGGCATCGTCATTATTTTCCCTGCTAAAGCTACTACAAATCCTGCTCCTGTTTTTAATTGAATATCACGAATAGTAATAAGATAATCTCCTTTACATTCTAAGTTTTTTGCATCATCCGAAAAAGAATATTGTGTTTTAGCAATACAAACTGGAAAATTATCATATCCCAATTCTTCTATTTTTTTGATTTCTGCTAATGCTGTATCAGAAAATTCAACTCCTTTTGCTCCATAGATTTTAGTTGCTATTTTTTCAATTTTGGTTGGAATGGAATCTTCTAATTCATATATATAGCTGAAGTTTTCTTCTTTTTGTTCTGTTAGTTTCACCAATTTTTCAGCAATGTCTCTTGCTCCTTCTCCTCCTTTTGCCCATCCTTCTACTAAACTTAGTTCAACTCCTTTTTGTGCTAATTTTTCTTTTAAGAATTCAATTTCTTTTTCCGTATCTTGTAAGTATCGATTTAAAGCTACAATTACATTTAAACCAAATTTATTTTTTAAGTTATCAATATGACGATATAAGTTATCAATGCCTCTTTCTATTCCTTCGATATTTTCTTCTTGTATTTTATCCTTTTCTACTCCACCATGATATTTAATGGCTTTTATCGTGGCTACTAGTACAACTGCATCTGGTTTGATTCCTGCTTTTCTACATTTGATATCTACAAATTTTTCCGCTCCAAGATCTGCTCCAAATCCAGCTTCTGTTACGACATAATCCCCTAGTTTTAAAGCCAATTTAGTTGCCATGATACTATTACATCCATGTGCGATATTGGCAAATGGACCTCCATGAATAATCGCTGGTGTATGTTCTAAAGTTTGTACCAAATTTGGTTTTAAAGCATCTTTTAATAAAACTGCCATGGCTCCTTCGGCTTTTAGTTGTTTTGCATAAATTGGCTCTCCTTGTTTATTATAGCCAATTAAAATGTTTCCTAATTTTTGTTTTAAATCTTCTATACTAGTTGCTAAACATACAATTGCCATTACTTCTGAGGCTACTGTTATATCAAATTGATCTTGTCTTGGTACAACTTTTTTCTCTCCTGATAAACCAGTTTCCACTTGTCTTAATTGACGATCATTTAAATCGACACATCTTTTCCATACAATTCGTTCAAAACCTAATTCATTTCCAAAATAAATATGGTTATCAATTAGACTTGCTAATAAGTTATTGGCAGCTGTAATAGCATGAATATCCCCTGTAAAATGCAAATTTATATCTTCCATTGGTGCAACTTGTACTCTTCCTCCTCCTGTTGCTCCTCCTTTGATTCCAAATACTGGTCCTAAAGATGGTTCTCTCAAAGCTAATATAGAATTTTTTCCAATGGTTCTTAATCCATCTGCCACAGCAATGGATATGGTTGTTTTTCCTTCTCCTAATGGAGTTGGATTTACAGCTGTTACTAAAATTAATTTTCCATCTTTTTTCTCTTTTAAATTTTCATAAACTTGATTAGAAATTTTTGCTTTGTATTTTCCATATTGCTCGATATCCTCCTCATTCATTCCTACCTTTTTAGCAATGTCTACTATTTTATCTAATTTGGTACTTCTTGCAATTTCGATATCTGTCATTTTTCATTCCTCCTTTATTTTTAACTAATTTGTTGTTCTTTCTCGTCATTTTCTTCTAATTTTCTACTTTCTTGTTTTACTTCTATAATTTCTACCTGTTTTAATTCTTGTGTCATTCTCTCTTTTTTTCCCATAGCATATTTGATTTCCTTAAATTTTTGTTCAAGTATTTTAATTTCGTTTTTTAATTTTTCTAAATTTCGTCCTTCTTCTTCTGTTAAATTCACTCGACTCATTTGAGAGTTTATAAACTGCATTGCTTCTGTAAATTGATGAAATCGAATACATACTCTTATATAAAATACAATATCTTGCCAATCTTTCGTCACGATCACTAATTCTTTTATTCCCTCTATCTCTGTCAATTTCAATTCTTCTTTTTCAAATTTAGTTCTATATCCTATCATATATACTCTTGGTTGTTTCAATCTTTTTTCTTTTATTTTCTCTAGTTCCCTTGATATCTTTGCTTGATAAGACCCTAATTGCTCCACTATTTCATCTTGTCTTTTTCCTTGTACATAATATAATTCTTCAATTTGTTTTCTTTCAATTTTTTCATATTTTTCTATGTTAAAAATAACATTTCTGATTGTCGTAATAGAAGTTCCTATTCCCAAATTTTGCTCTGTAAGAATTTGCGATATCTCTTTTACTGATTTTCCATCTTCATACATTCTTTTGATTTCCTTGTCTCTTTCTTCAATACTCGCTTTTCTTTTCACTTCACCAATTTTTCTTAAATATTTTAAATCTTTCGATATCATTATCTCATCTACTTTTAAAATAATTGCGATCTCTTTTGAACTCCTATTTTGCCCATATAATTCTTTTACTTTAATTCTTCTTACATATATTGCTATTACTGACTTATTCTCTCTTAATTCTATTGCTATTTCTTCTTCCGATTTTCCTTGCTCATACAATTCCTTTACTTGATTGAAATTTCTTTTCTCTTTATCTATTCTTTCTTGTTCTGTCATTTCTTGTTTGGGAACTTCTCCAATCTGTCCATTTTTCAATAAAAATGCAATATCTCTCTTAATATCACTTGCTGAGATATTTACTAAAACTCTTGAAATCTCCTTTACTGTTGTTTTCCCTTGATTATATACTTCTTTTACTCGATTCCTTCTTCTGTGTACCCTATTTTCAATTTCTCCACTATCTTTTAAAAATTTTATATTATTACCTACTGTACTACTACTTATCCCCAATATCTCCACTATTTTATCTATTTTTACTCCTTGATTGTACAGTTCTTTTGTTCTCATTAATTGCTGTTTTTTCTCTTCTTCCATATCCCCCATATTCCTTCTATTTTTTCTTTACTACTAAACAATCAAACCTACTACTACTCCAATTAAAGCTCCTACAAACACTTGAACTGGCGTATGTCCTAACACTTCTACCAATCTTTCAGAAACTTGCATTCCTGTTAATCCTGGTGTTTCAATCAATTTATTTAATAATACAGCTTGTTTTCCTGCAGCACGTCTGACTCCGCAAGCATCATACATAACCACAAAAGCAACAATCAAGGCTAATGCAAAAATTGGGCTTCCTACTCCCTCGTATTTCCCAATCAATGTCGCTACACCTGCTACTACGGCTGAATGAGAACTTGGCATTCCACCTGCTCCCATAATTCTTTTAAAGTTAAACTTTTTGGTAGTTACCAAATCATAGATTAATTTAAATAATTGTATTCCAAACCATAAAAAAAATGGTACATAAATGTATTTATTTTGCACAAATGCAATAAAGTCATTCATTTTTGCTTTTCTCTCCTTTTTTATAATTTTCTTTTGCTTTATGTCTCAAAATTTTCTTCTGTTATCTCTCCTTCTTGATGGATCAAAATGGTAATCTTTTTTTCTGCTTCTTCCAATGTTTTATTACATTCTTTTGAGATTTTAATTCCCTTTTCAAATTTCAACATAGAATCTTCTAAACTCAAATCTCCTTTTTCTAATTCTTCTACAATATTTTCCAATTCTTCCATTTGCTCTTCAAAACTCTTGCTCATTATTCTTTCCTCTTTTCTTTCTTTTTAAAAAGTCTCTTGTTTTTTTACTTCTGCTTCTACTTGCCCATCTTGGAATCGAATCTTAACCATATCTCCCCTTTTCAACTCTGTTACTTGTTTTACCACTTTTCCCTCTTTTTGTGTAATGGTATAACCTCTTCCTAAAGTTTTTAATGGACTATAAGCATCTAATTTAGCAATCATTTTTGCATACCCATTTTTTTCTTTTTCTTGTCTTGTTTGTATCAAATTTATTAATTTCTTTACTTGTTGGTCGATCTGTATATAATTTTCCTGTATTTTTCTATTGGGTTCTTTTAATCCATAACTTGCTACTGTTTTTTCATATCTTAATTTCATAATTTGAACTTTTTTTAACAAAGCTTCTCTTAATCGATTTTGATCACTTATTATTTTCTGTTTCATTTCATAGGTATCCGCTACTGCTAATTCAGCAGCAGCAGATGGTGTTGGTGCTCTTAAATCCGCTACAAAATCAGCAATCGTAAAATCTGTTTCATGCCCTACTGCTGATATAATGGGAATCTCTGAATGATAAATGCTATTGGCTACCACTTCTTCATTAAATGGCCATAAATCTTCTAAAGATCCTCCTCCTCTTGCTAAGATTAACACATCTGCCAATCTTTTTCGATTCATGACTTCAATTCCTTCTGCTATTTTTTCTGCTGCCCCTTCTCCTTGTACAGGAACAGGTAATAATCTTATTACTACATTTGGATTTCTTCTTGTAGATACATTGATAATATCTTTAATAACTGATCCTGTCTGCGAAGTTAAAACGCCTATTACTTTTGGCATCTTTGGAATCGGTATTTTATGTTCTTCCTCAAATAATCCTTGTTCTTCTAAACGATTTTTTAATTTTTGATATTGTGTATATAAATCACCTAATCCATCTTCTTCCATAGCTTTTACATAAATTTGATAAATCCCATCTCTTTCAAAAACAGACACTCCTCCTAAAAGAAATACTTTCATTCCATCTTTTGGCATAAAGTCTAATTTCTGTGCATAAGACTTAAACATAATACATTTAATTAGAGATTTTTCATCTTTTAATGTAAAATATAAATGGCCTGTATAATGATTTTTAAAATTAGAAATTTCTCCTTTTACTAAAATATTATTTAGATATTCATCTTCTGCTATTTTGTTTTTAACATATTGATTTAAGTCAGAAACTGTTATTGCCATTTCTGCATATTTCATATTATCCCTCTATTTCTCTTTTACCACACTGGCTAAAATTCCATTTACAAATTTTTTTGAGGTTTCTTCTCCATATTTCTTTGCTAATTCAACTGCCTCGTTAATTGCTACTTTAAATGGTATTTCTGTATATTCCAACTCATATATTGCCAATTTTAAAATAGCTAAATCCATCTTAGAAATCCTATCAATTTTCCACTCTGCTTTTAGATTTTTTTCAATTTGATAAATAATTTCTTCCTTGTTTTTCTGGATTCCTAAAATTGTATCTCTCATGTATTTTTTAGCATTTTGATCCTTTATTTCATTATTTTCTTCATATAACTGTATCGCTTCTTCCAAATTATCCTGTTTTTGAATTTCTAAACTATAAATTAGCCTAAAAGTTTGCTCTCTGATTGCTGTTCTATTCATTTTATTTCCTTCCCCCAAATAACTACATTTTGTCAATCCATTTTTTTAGTTTGGCTTTTACCTCTTCTTTATTTTGTTGTACATAATTTCCTAGCAAAGCCCCTAATACTAAAACAATAATTGCTAATATTAAATCATGTAATCTTGTAATTAAAATCAATATGGCAATCATAATTCCAATAATTGCTCCTTTATAACTGTTCCAAAAATCTTTTAGGTTCATCTCTTCTCACTTTCCTTTCTTCATCCTCTTTCCTTTTCTTGATGTTTGTTAGTCTGCTTGTTGTTTTGGAGCAACTTTTTTTACTGTAATATTTACCTCTTTTACCTCCAAGTCGGTTGCTGATTTTACTTTTTCTTTGATCTTTGCTTGTAAATTAGCAGATAAATCTTTAATAATAGCTTCTTCATTTACAATTAAATTAACATATACTTTTACATTGTTCTCTTTGTCCAATTCTACTCTTGTATTCACTTCTTCTGCACTTTGAAAATTTAAGGCAACAGAATTCACCAAATTTTCTATTGTTTCTTTTGAGATCATAAGTTTTCCACTTTCATTTTCTAAAAGAACTCCTTGTCTTTCTTTAATTTGTTCTTTTGAGGTACTATCAAAAAAGATACATTTTATGGATAATAAACTAAATACAACACTTGCTCCTAATAGGATTTTACTTGATGTTTCTCCCACTATAATTTTTGTTACAATGGCTCCTACTAAATCCATATCTAACCATCCAAATATTAATAGACAAAAGATAATAGATAATATTAACATGATATTGGCATAAATAATTAGTGTGATTTTTTCTAAAATTTTCATTTCATTTCCTCCTACTTTTCTTAATTTTATTCTTCTCCTATTGTTTCTTCTGAAACTTCTTGTTGTTTTGCTCCTTCTGTGTTGACTCCTTGTACATGTACATTTACTTCTTCTACCTTAAGTCCTGTCATGCTCTCTACTGCTTTTTTTACTCTATTTTGAATCTCAAAAGCAACATCAGGAATTCTAGAACCATATTCCACAATAATGTTAACATCTATTTTTGCTTGTGCTCCTTCTACTTCTACTTTAATTCCCTTCGCTAGATTTTTCTTTCCACTTAATACTTCTGTAATTCCTCCTGCAAATCTTCCCGCCATTCCTGCCACTCCAGGCACTTCTGACACAGCCACACCACTAATAACTGCTACTACATCATTCGAAATTTGAATTCCATCATTTTCTGTTTTTATTTCCTCTTCCAATTCTACTATTTCACCTTGATTTTCCTCATTCATAAAATTTCCTCCTTTAAATATCAAATCTGATATCTTATTTTTTCGTATTAAGTATATCAATTTTACGCTATTTTTACAACCATTTTTCTTAAATTTTTAAAAGGGATTCAAGGGACGTTCCTTAAAATCCCCAAAATAGGGATTTTAAGGAACGTCCCCCTAATCATCATCACTACTACCCAATACCTCAAATTCTTCAATCTGATTTCCTCTTAAAAAATCCTGTATTGCCATTCTTTTTGCATTTTCTCCTTGAATTTCTAGTACTTTTAAAATTCCTTTTTTCGTTTTTATAAACATTCCCTTTCTAGGATCTGAAACAAGAACGGTTCCATTTCTTAAAAAGTCCATATTTTCTACTATTATTTCTTCTTCTGATGCTACGGAAACCTTCCAAAACTTTACTTTTTTTCCATTCCAATAAGTATATGCTCCCATGATAGGATTCAGCCCTCTTACCAAATCTTTTATTTCTTTTGCTGTTTTATTTTCCCAATCAATTTTTGCCATCTTTTTGTCAAGCATTGGTGCCATCGAAAAATTACTCTCTTGTTTTTTTCTTATTATATTCCCTTTTTCCACTTTTTCTAATGTTTTTGTTAATAAATTGCCTCCTATTTTTGCTAAACGTTCCCACAATTCTCCTGTTGTTTCCTCTTCTCCAATTTCTACTTCTTCGGTTAAAATAATATCTCCTGTATCCATTCCTTCATCCATATACATAGTTGTTACTCCTGTTTTTTTATCTCCCTTTAAAATAGCCCATTGAATAGGCGCTGCTCCTCGATATTTTGGAAGTAAGGAAGCATGTACATTAATACACCCTTCTTTTGGTATTTCCAAAATCTCTTTTGGAAGTAATTTCCCATAAGCTACTACACAAATGACATCTGGTTTTAATTTTTTCATTTCCTCTAAAAATTCTTGATTCTTTTTTATAGTTTTTGGTTGATATAAGGAGAATCCTTTTTCTTCTGCATATTTTTTTACTTCAGATGGTTGTAATTTCATCCCTCTTCCTTGTGGTTTATCCACATTTGTTACAACTCCCACTATTTTATGTCCTGCTTCCACAATTGCTTTTAGGCTCTCTTTTGCAAAATCTGGAGTTCCCATAAATACAATTTTCAAGTTCCTTCCTCCCTTTCTGATCCAATCACTATTCTTTACTTCTTTTCTGATTCTATATACTCTAATGTTCCTGGAATCATTTTGTCAACAAATACTTCTCCATTTAGATGATCCATTTCATGGCAAATAGCTTGTGCCAATAATTCTTTTGCTTTTATTTTCATCCTCTTTCCTTCTCGATCTGTATACTCTGCTATTACTTCTGCTGGACGTATTACTTTAGCAAACTGATTCGGAAAACTCAAACACCCTTCATCCACTTCTTGCTCTCCCTTTGTTTTTAAAATGATAGGATTTATTAATACAATTGGACCATGATCATCATATAAATCAATTACAATTACTTTTTTTAGAATTCCAACCTGTACAGCTGCTAGTCCTACTCCATTATATTGATGCATTGTTTCTATCATATCATCAATCAATATTTGTATCTTTTCATCAATTTTTTCAACTTCTCTTGATTTCTTTTTTAAGATCTCGTCTCCTTCTAATCTTAAATTTCGAATCGCCATTCCTCTTACCCCTTTACTTTTTATCTAATCTATTTTATGTCACATCATATTATTAGGATTAACATCAATGGTTACTTTTGTTGTTTTTAAATTTCTGTTATAAATTTCTTGCAAACATTGATTTAAAATTTGATTTGCCTCTTCTGTCATATTTCCTTTTATAATCATTCTCCATCGATATCGATTTTGTATCTTGTCAATTGGTGCTGGCATTGGGCTAAATACCTTAAATTCTTCTTCTTTCCATTCTTTTTTTAAATACTCATATAACCACTTACTTACACCGTCTTATCTCCGTTTCTGATAAACTATTAAAATTCACTACTATTATATCGCAAAATGGTGGATATTTCAATTGTTTTCTTAATGTTATTTCAGTTTCATAAAATTTCTCATAATTTTGTTCCTTGGCACATTGAATGGTAAAATTTTCTGGATTGTAACATTGTATGATCACTTTTCCTTCCAATTTTTCTCTTCCCGCTCTTCCTGCTACTTGTGTTAAAATTTGAAAAGTTCGTTCATTGGCTCGATAATCATCCATATTTAAAGAACTATCTGCTGCCATGACTCCTACTAAAGTAACATTTGGAAAATGATGCCCTTTTACTACCATCTGTGTTCCAATTAAAATATCAAGGGCTTCATTTTTAAATCGATCTAAAATATATTCATGCGAATTTTTTTTGGTTACTGTATCAATGTCCATTCGAATTGTTTTGGCCATTGGAAATTGCTTTTGAATCTCTTGTTCTAATTTTTGTGTACCCGTTCCAAAATATCGTATCTTATCACTATGACATGCTGGACATATAGTAACAAGATTTTCTTCATAACCACAATAATGACATTTTAACTTTTTTTCATAACTATGATAAGTCATACTTATATTACAGTTTTTACACTTTACTGTATAACCACAATTTCTACACATAATAAAAGTAGAATAACCTCTACGATTCAAAAATAAAATGGTTTGTCTTTTTTCTTTTAAATTTTTTTCAATCGCTGTATATAAATCCATACTTAACATGGAATGATTCCCATTGATTAATTCTTGTTTTAAATCTACTATTTGTACCTTAGGGAGAGAAGACTGGTTCGCTCTTTTGGTTAAAAGTAGCATTTGATTCTCTTTTTTTTCTTCTTGTTTCGCCCAATAATAAGTTCTTAAATCTGGTGTAGCACTTCCTAATACCAAAGGACAATTATTTTGTTTCGCAATTTTTTTTGCTACCTCTTTGGCATCATATCTTGGATTAGCTTCTGATTTATAAGAATTATCATGTTCTTCATCTATAATAATTATCCCGATTTCTTCCATAGGAGCAAATATAGCTGATCTTGCTCCTATTACAATTTTTGCCTTTCTCTTACGAATTCTCTCCCATTCATCATGTCTTTCTCCCATTGATAATTTACTATGTAAGACTGCAATTTCTTCTTTTCCAAATCGTGCGATAAAACGATCTAACATTTGAGGCGTTAAGGAAATTTCTGGTACTAAAAGGATAGCTGTTCTTTTTTTCTCCCAAGCTTTTTCAATTAGTTGCAAATATACCTCTGTTTTTCCAGAACCAGTTATACCATAAAGTAAAAAAGATTGATACGATCTCTCTTCCATTTTTTGAGCGATTTCTTGATAAGCTATTTCTTGTTCTTCTGTTAACTTGTGTTTTTCTACTTTTTCTGTATTTTTTATTTTTTCTACATCTTTCCTATCCAATGGATTTCTTTCCATTTTTTGCTCTATTATTTCTAAATATCCATTCTTTCTTAAAGTGTTTACAATTGCTCTCGAAGTATCTGTCATCATCTCAATTTCTGGTATGGTCACGCCCTCATTATCTTTTACGAATTCTATTATTTTTTTTTGCTTTTCTGATTTTATTTTTCCAATTGCTAAATCCCATTCTATTTCTTCTACTTCTTTTTTTAAATACACACAATTGATGGTTTTATCTTGTATTCTTTTTTCTCTATTTTGTGTTCTAGTTCCAGGTGTTAACATAAGTTTGATACAATCTGAAATATTACAAAAATATCTTTTTGCCATCCAAGTCGCTAACGCAATTTGTTCATCTTTTAATTGTTCTTCTAGTTTAGCAATTTCTTTTATCTCATTCTTATAATTACTTTTTTCTTTTAGACCAACTACAAAAGCTTCTTCTAATTTTCCACTTTTTCCAAAAGGTACTAATACTTTACTTCCAACAAAAATAATCCCATCTAAATTGGTTGGGATCTGATAATCAAAAGTTCGATTCAATTTTTTAGCGGTTCGATTGATAATTACTTCTGCTATCATTTTTTCTCCTTTTATTGAAACATATCTTCTAACTCTTTGCGATAAATCTCTTTCATAATTTCATAACCATTTTCAATTGTTTGAGCAAAAATATCTCCACAAACGCCTGCATTCATTTCCATCACATATAGTTCATCCTCTATGGTTTGTATAATATCAATGGTAGTAAAATTCATATTCATTGCTTTTCCTGCTTTTTGAGCAATTTCTTCAATTTTCTGATAAAGTTCTCCTTTTTCTAAAATTTTAGGAATGGCTCCACCACTTAAATTATGTTTCCAAGAAATTTCAAACTTTTGTCCTTTTTTCGGAATCTCATTTTCCTTTTGATTATCTTCTAGAATAATATTCTCCTTTAATTGTAATTTTTCTATCAAAGTTTTTAAGTTTGTTTTTCCATCTCCTATCACAAAAGGTTTTGTTTTTCCATAAATTAAGAGAATTTCTCCTTTTAGATAAAAAGCTCTATATTCTGTTTTTATTTCATAATAGGGACAAATACTAAGAGAGGTTTCATTTTGGCTAAATATCTTTTGTATTGCTATCTCTACCTCTCTTAAATCATGACACAATGCAACATTTTTTCCTTTGCACTGATGATTTGGTTTTACTACTAATGTTCCATACTTTGAAAATTCAGTTATAATATTATTCCAATTCCCTTCTTGTGGAACCCATGTTTCTCTAATGGTAGGATGAAAAACCATGGTATGTTTAATAATAGGAATATTTTGTGACTTTAATACTTCATAAGTTGCATATTTATCTGCCACTATATTTCCAGTTGCTTGTGGATTATTATCAAAAAGGTAATTACTAATATGCCTTACTTTTTCTCCTTTTGTTAATTGAAGAATCCAACCAAAAGATAATTTTTCTAATTTTATATTCATTTCATCACATAACTCTTGTATCAAATGATAGAAAAATTCCTTATCCATTCTTCTTTCTATACTCCTTCTCCATTCTTTGCTCATTTTCTATAATGGTTTCAATAATCTGTACTGTTTTTTCTAATTCATCATTTTTCAACACATAGTCATACAAATTGATTTTGGATTCTTCATAATCAAATCGATTTAGTCGTAGTACCACCTCTGCTGGACTAGGCTGATCAATTCTAGCTTCTAGCCTTTTCTTCAATTCCTCTTTGGGAACTCTTAGAAAAATAGTAACCACTCTTGTGTCCTTTCCTAACAATTCTTTTAAATGTTCTGTTCCATTTACATCAATATCTTTTACAATAATTTTTCCACTTTCTATTTTTTCATTTAATAATTTTCTTGATGTTCCATAATATTGATTATGATGAATGTCATATTCATAAAATTCTTCTTTTTTTATCATGCCTTCAAATTCTTCCCTACTAACAAAATTGTAGGTTTGTCCTTCTATATCCCCTTCACGCATGGGACGTGAAGTAAAAGATGGAAGTGATTCTACATTTTCCATCCTTTTTATAAGTTCTTTTTTAATCGTATCTTTTCCAGCTCCTGCTACTCCTGATAGTATGACTAACATATCGTTACCTTCCCTTCTGCTATTTCATTGGCAGCTAATGTGACTGGTGATTCTCCTTTTGCCTTTGTTTTTGTTTCATCTCCTGCTGCTATTTGTCTAGCTCTCCTTGCTGTTGCAATCACTAATTCATACCTATTTTTTGCTTTGGTTAATAATTCTCCTACTGTTGGTTTTACAATCATTTTTATTCATCCTTTCTTTTTATTTATCAAAATCTTGTGAAATCGACTTATCGATTCTTCCTCCTACCGTTTCTGGTTGAACAGCTGATAATATAATATGCCCTGAATCCATAATCAAAACCGCTCTTGTCCTTCTACCATAAGTAGCATCAACTGCCGTTTTATTATCTTTTGCTTCTTGTACCATTCTTTTGATGGGTGCCGATTCTGGACTTACAATTGCTACAATTCTTTCTGATGATACAATATTTCCAAAACCTATATTTACTAATTGCATTTTCTTACCTCCTTTTTCTAATTTAGAATTTTCAAATTACTCAATATTTTGTATTTGCTCTCTGACATTTTCTAGTTCTGTTTTGATGTCAATTACATCCTTTGTAATTTCTAAATGATTTGCTTTTGATCCAATTGTATTCGTTTCTCGATTCATTTCTTGGATGATAAAATCTAATTTTTTTCCAATTGGTTCTTCCTCTTCTAAAAGTTTTTGAAATTGTGAAATATGACTTTTTAATCTTGTAATTTCTTCTTCTACGGAACATTTATCGGCATAAATAACAACTTCTTGTGCCAATCGATTTGGATCAACTTCTTGTGTTTTTAATACTTCCTTTATTCTACCCTCTAATTTTACTACATATTCCTCAATAAGTCCAGTAGAAAGCTTTGCTATTTCTTTTACTTTTTCTTGTATCAATTCCATTCTGTTTCTTAAATCTTCTGCTATTTTGCTTCCTTCTGTCATTCTCATTTGTATTAATTTATTTGCAGATTGATTTACAACTTCCAATAATTCAAATTTTATAGATTCTTCTTCTTGGTTATTTTGAATGGTTAATACATCTGGCAATTTCATGATTTCAGTCACTTCCAGATTCGCTAGAATTTCTTCTTGTTTGGCTAATTTCTTTAATTCATTGATATAAATTTTAGCAATCTCATGATTGATTTTTATCTCTTTTCCCTGTGTTGAATGATTTTCAAATGTAATAAAAACATCAATTTTCCCTCTTTTTACCTGAGTAGCAATTTCTTTTTTTATTTCTTCTTCCAAGTAACTTAAAATTTTAGGCATTTTGACTGAGATATCTAGATATCTATGATTTACACTTTTTATTTCTGCTTGATATTCTCTTTCTTCTATTTTTAAATTGGCTTTTCCATATCCTGTCATACTTTTCATCATTTTTTCTTACCCCTTTTTTGAGATTTTTTCTTTGGTTCTTGGTGCTGTTGTTTTTTCTCTATTTTTTCTTCTTTACTTTTTATTTCTTCTTGTTTTCGTTTTTTGGCTTCTTTCTTAATTGGTTCTTCCTTTTTTACAATTTCAGAGATATCACTTAAGCTTTTTAAATAATCCCTTCTTCCCTTTGTATATAAAATGATTGCTTTTAATACATAATAGATAGAAAATAAATAAGAAGAAGTCAATAGGTAAAACTGAAAATGATATTGGAATAGAGTAATTATATGCATAATGGATAAACTATGCAAAGATAAAAATAAAAATTCTATTCCTGTAATGGCTATACTGCCACTATCTTTTTTATAGGCTTTTTCTAAAAAAAACATACCTATCACCAAAAATACACCTGCAAAAACTTCAATGTCCCCTAATAATCTTTCCTGCTTTATGGTTGAATAAGCTAAATTTAATAAGATAAAATAAAACATTACTCCAATGGCTCTTAACAAATTATGAAATATTTTTTTTAAGATCTCTTGTGATATTTCTTTTGGGATTTTCGTTTTTTTCTCCTCTTTTTTGATTAAATCTGTTGTCATTTTTTTCATTCCTTCCTAGTATTTTTCTAATTCATATAAGATAATACTCAATACACTTAATGCTACTGTTTCTGTTCTTAGAATTCGTTTTCCCAAAGTTACAATTTTGGCTCCACTTTCTCTTAATTGTTTTAATTCTAATTCATCAATTCCACCTTCTGGTCCAATTAAGACAGCAATTTTTAAGAATTCTGCATTTTTTTCTTTTAATTTTTCTAATTCATCCCTTAATTTATTCTCTTTTTCATTCTCATAAGTCACTATTACTATATCATATTGGGAGCATAAATTACAAACATTTTTGATAGAAATCATATCATTCACTTTTGGTATTTTATTTCTACCACTTTGTTTGGCTGCTACTTCTGCTATCTTTTGCCAACGTTCTTGTTTTTTTCTCTTATCCTTTTCTTCTAACTTCACAACACAACGTTTCATTTCTATTGGTGTAATATCATAAACTCCCAATTCTACTGCTTTTTGAATCACTAATTCCATCTTATCTGCTTTGGGTAATCCTTGCCAAATAGTTACGGCAATATTAGATTCTACATTGTTTTCCAATTCTTCTAGAATCACACATTGAATCTCTTTTTCTTCTATTTTTTCTATGGCACACAAATAATCTTTTGAAAGATCTATGTTACATATTATAATCTTATCTCCTTTTTTCTTCCTTAATACATTTTTAATATGATTTACATCTTTTCCTACTATGGTTATTTGTTGTTCTTTTCTTTCTTGATTGGTTACAAAAAATTTAGGCATCTGCATCTCCTTCTTATCTTGGTTGTTTTTTATTATACAACTTTTTTCTCTATTTTACAAGTTTATTATGTAGCCTAATTGAATTCTTTTCTTTTGACAAAAAGAAATCTCAATCATTAAATTTTTATTTAACAATTGAGATCTCTATTTTTTGATTAATAATTTTCTGCTTTTATTTCGAAATATGCTTTTGGATGACTACAAACAGGACAAATTTCTGGAGCTTGTTTTCCAATTACAATATGTCCACAGTTTCTACACTTCCAAATTTTATCTCCATCACGGCTAAATACTAGTCCATCTTCTACATTTTCTAATAATTTTTTATATCTTTCTTCATGTTCTTTTTCTATTTTTGCAACTTCTTCAAACAAATAAGCAATATGCGTAAATCCTTCTTCTTTTGCTTCTTTTGCCATTCTATCATACATGTCTGTCCATTCATAATTTTCTCCTTCTGCTGCTGCTTTTAAATTCTCTGCTGTTGTTGCAATTTCTCCCCCTTGTAATAATTTGAACCAAATTTTTGCATGTTCCTTTTCATTGTCTGCTGTTTCTTGAAAGATAGCTGCAATTTGCTCAAACCCTTCTTTTTTTGCTTTACTTGCAAAATAAGTATATTTATTTCTTGCTTGTGATTCTCCTGCAAATGCTTCCATTAAATTTTGTTCTGTTTTTGAACCTTTTAATTCCATTTTTTTCCTCCTTGTTTTTTTGATTATTTTATATAATGTTTTACTATTTGTCAAGTCATTTTATTCATATTTTAATCACTTAGTTTTACTACTACCGTCCCATGAATTACTTTTATACTCCCTTTTTCTGGATAATATTTCATCCTCTTATATGCTTCTGTTTCAAAAATTTCTGCACAATCCCATTCACTGACTAAATGGATATTCACTCCTATATATTCATAAAATATTTTTTTCCAACTATCTAAATTGCCCCACCAAATGGTAGGATCTTTTGCAATAAAGCCCCAAGATCGCTCATATATTTTCTTTGTTTCTAATGAAGTATTATTTCGATCAAAGTATTCACTTTCTTTTATTCCTCCTAAAATTAATACTGGCATATCTTTTTTGTATTCGTCTAATTGTTCTATTTGTGTTAAAATTCTTTCTGATGTCGAAATTGCTTGGTCTTGCATCATTTTCATTGCCAAATAAGAAGCATTATCTTGCCAAGTATAAATCCATATCACGCCTAAACTACAAATGGTAATAATCCCTTTTAACCAATTGGAAAAAGTAGTTTTTGGTAACATATCGAAAATTTTAAAAAAAATGGGAAAAACATATATCATAGAACAAGCCATAAGGATATGAATATCCGCATCTGGAACCATGATTTCTATGATTCCAAAACAGATAGGAGCTATTAATAATAATCCTATGATCAATAACATATGAGGTATTTTTTGATAAATTTTATTTTTCATGATAAGATACACCATTGCTATAAATGTTACAATAAATAGTACCCAATATAATATGTGGGTATTCCATATTGTATTCGGTATCATATGATCGTTAAAGTAGTAATGAAAAAAGCTTTGGTATGCTTGTGGTAATAAGCTTGGTATTTTTGTTAATGTTTCTAATCCAATTGTGTTAGCTCCACTATATGTACTAATTGGCAAATTTCTAATCCATAACATCCCATGAGATAAGATATAAAATATGACAATTGCTAATATTCCCATTATCAAATATTTAAACATCATTTGAAAAATTGATTTTATTTCTTTTTGCTTGAAAAGATCCATCATCAAAGTTGCAACTGTTAAAACCATGGCAATGGATAAATAGGTTTGATACATTCCCATCGAAACAGCTAATAATAAACCTCCTATTAATACCATTATTTTTTTATCTTCATATTTCTTTACTAAGTAAATTGACAACGTTGCTAAAAGCATTCCCAGTAGATAAGCATCAGAACAATAGAAAAAGGTTAATGTAGCAGAAATATTGGGTGCTACTACAAAAATAATAGCTATCATAAATTGAAAAAATTTATTTTTTATTTCCAATAAATCAATTATTAGATTGACTGTTATTCCTAAAAATACACTACTCATTAAGGTAACTAAAATCGGAGAGACAATATTTCCTTTGATTGCTTGTACCAAAAAAAGTCCAAATCTTAATAGCATAGTTTCCCATATATCGGACTGATGATACACACTATTGATTAAAGTATCTGCTCCTGTTATCATTAAAGCATATAATTGAAAATGTACCACCAATGTTGCTAGTACCGTTACTCCAAAAATTTTCATTTTTTCTTTGTTGTACAAAGTTTTTAATTTTTCTAATTCACATTGAAATATTTTTTCCATTTTTTATTTTTCCTCTTTCCGTTTATAATACCAGAAATTATGTGATTCTTTTTCACTTATTGGCAAAGTTACTATAATGCAACATGCTTTTAGCAATAAAAAATCTGTCTTATCCGATATTACAAAAGATGTTTGTTGGATGAATAGAGTAAATATCTTCTCCTACATGTTTTCATTCATCTTTCTTGTTTTTTATCCTTTATCAATTTAAAAACTATTGTTGTATATATTTTTTTATTTCTTCTTTTACAAATTCCCATCTATTTTTTATAAATAGATTTTTTTGATAAATCTTTTCTATTTCATCATAAGTTGCAAATTTCACTTCTGAAACTTCTTCTGTTTGCATTGTGATATTTTCTAAATTTATGTCTTGTTCCACAATATATTCCTCTAACCATACATTTCCCGTTTTATAATGTTGTATTTTAATAGCTTTCTCAACATCCAGTTCTATTCCTAGTTCTTCTAGCGTTTCTCTTTTCAAAGCTTCTAGTGCATTTTCTCCTTTCCTTACACTTCCCCCTGTCATCGCCCATACATTAGGCTCTAGCTTCTTTTGAGGAGATCTTCTTTGAATTAGAATTTGTTTTTTAGAATTGATGATCCATACATCTACTCCTTGATGATAGATTCCTTTTTGCCAAACTTTTTCATCATTTTTATGCATCGTTTCTCCTGTTAAATTCCCATCTTCATCTAATATATTCCAAATTTCTTCCGTAGCATTCATCTCTTTTATTTTCCTCCTATATAAAATCAATTATATCATTTATTTCCTATAAAAAAACAACTTATGATCAATAAGTTGTTTTTAATGTAACATAAAATTTCACACTTTACAAGTAAAAGTCTTATTTTCCCTGCTAACTAAAAAATATTGAATTTCTAATATGACTGAATTAAATTGTTATTAACATATACATCTGTGCGAATTAAGGGATCTATATTGGTTTCACGATTACATTGATAAATCTTTTCTATATATGACTTTGTCGTGGCATCAAATTGTTCAATAACAGAATAATAAGTCAATTTATTATTTCTATAATACTCTACCCTTAATAAGGTTATATTATCATTCGCATAAATAGATGTGGTTCTGTCATAATGAATTGTTGGTATTTTTACTCCTAAAGTAGTATTCACACTACCTTGATTTTCTGTATTTACATTACTATTGGTATCTTTTAACTGAGAAGTAGCAGCTATCTGCTTATTGGTATCCTCATTATGATTCGATTTTTCTGGCTGAGGACTAATAGATTCCTGCTTTTTTCCACTGTCACTTGAATTTTCTAGCTTAGAAGTAATAATTTCTTGCTTATTTGTATTCTCCTTTTTATTTTGAGAATAATCACTTGAAATTTTTTCATCAGATAATGAATCCATATCTTTATCGGCATCGTTTTCACGTGCATTTTGATAATCTACTGTTATATCTTTTATATAAATTTCTTTCATATTAGAAACTTGTGATTTTCTAATTGTAGTATGTACATTATGATACATAGGAAAAGTTGCAATTGAAACACCTCCAACTACTGCCACTGTTACAAGTGTTATTATTAATTTCTTTTTTAATACTTTAATCATATTTCATTCCTCCTAATTGCATCTATTATAACATATATTTTTAAAATTGACACAATATTTATAAAAAATTATTATTCGCTGTTTTAATTTGTAAATTTTTTAACCCTTTCTGACATTGATTGTATCTTCAACTGATTTCCTATTCTCATCTTCATTCCCTATATTTTATTATTAATGATCGTAAATTTATTATAAACTCTGGTTTATAATAGTTGATCGACTTTTTTTAACATTTTACCAGAAAGGAAAATTTAAAATTAAATAGTATATAGAGAATATAAAAGTAAGGATATTGATTTCTTAATTGAATATGTAAAGGAAAAAATACTTCTTACTTAGTCACCAAAGCAGATATTAATAGATTGAAATTAGAATATCAAAAAAACAAGAGAAAACCAATATCTACTAATTAAATAATAATTTTATCTTTTTCCAAATACTTTTAATAAAACTATGATTTTCAACTATCTGAGGCAAATTAGATTGCTCACTTTTTTCAGTTATATCAGTGTGTTTTTCTAAATTATTATGAATGTTCTTAAAAATATCATTAGCATTATATTTTTCATTTAATTCGTTTTGATATTTTTCCTCATTTTTATTCCAACATTTTAAAATTTCTTCTTTATCATTTTCATTTGCTACATAATTATAATAAATTAAAGATATTAAATCTTTACAATCTTCAGATATTTCTTGTTCTTCCAATTTTTTATACCTATCTATATTTACTGTAATTCTAGATGTTTTGGCTATCTTTTTTAAATTTCCTAAAAATTTATTTGGTATTTTAGATACAAAACTAGAATCAAAATAATTTAAAATATATAAGGTTTCTTTAGCAATATCATCTACTCTGATCATTATTTCCTTTATCTTCTCCTTTTAATTTTATGTTATTTTTTGACTTTATAAATTCCTTAAATTTAGCAAATAGTTCTTTTATTTTACCAAACTTTCTACTAGTAGCCAAACTCTTAGCATCTTCCATACTAAATAAGGATATAGTTTTAGTATCTGGCAATTCTTCATTTTCTGCTTGTATTGATTCTTTAGTTTCTCCGTGAATTTATAAACATCTCTGATTCATTAGGAATTTCTACCGCATCCTCATACGCCATTCTGATTTCAGGCATATCCATATCATTAGGAACACTATCAATAAAACTAACTATCCTTTCAGAAATCTCTTCTTCTTTTGAAACAAAAAATCCACTTGCACCATTTTCAGTAATACTACCTGCGTTAATTCCAGGTAGAGCCTTTACCATATCTAAGTTGCATATTTTAGGTACAAAATATCTAACATCTATATTATTTTTATCACTAGCATCTATATCTATAGTTAAAGCATGTCCCCTATCTCTTACCATCATTAATGTTCTCCCTTCCATAGAAACTATATCAGTACATCCTACATCTAAATCAGGAGGAAGATTTTCAAATATTTTTTTTGAAACTTCATTTTCTTCACCATATAAAGTTATATCATAACCAAATGAATTTTTCTTAGTTCCTATAATAGGCATAGATTTAAGAAGTCCTTCATCATTTATTATTGATGAATGCGTAATATGAAGTAACTCACTTATACTTCCTACATCATTCATCATACTAGGTACTGCTCCCAACCCTCCAGGCATTGTATAACCACAAAAAGTTTGCTTAGCTTTCTCTAATAATTCTGGTTTCATATCTGTAAATATTCTTTGATAAATTTTCTGATTACTTTCATGACTGCGACCATATCCTAGTTCAGAAAATTCATTTTTGATCCTATCAAAATAAGTTTGAAAACTACTTCCTAGTTGAAATTCCATATTAAAGTTTCTAGCAATTGCCTTAAATTTAAATTCCATGTCCTTTAGTTCAGAAAATAATCTATCTAAATAATCCAGTCTACTATCTTCATTATATTCATCAGTTGATTTTGGAGCTAGATCCACTAAAGTAGTTTTTATTTCCACATCTTTTTTGAAGAAATCTACTAACGCTTTGTACTTTTCTTCTCGTTTATCAATTTCTTCTAAAGTTGATTATTCTTGAGAACTCTCTATATCTTCTTTCATTTCTTCGTTTTGTTCGTCCACTATTTTTTTCCTCCATTATTTTACTAAACTTAATTTCCCATTTATAACTATAGGTGAAAATCCTGATATTTCATCATATAACATTCCTTCTGGAATATCATTATATAAATATATTTTTTTATTTTTCATGAATGCCTCGTATATTTCAATAAATGTTGCTCCTCCTATATAATTCTTTTTTCCATTCTTATCAAAATTTAATGTTAATACTGCATCCATTGTTGCAATTCTTTCTTCGCTCATTCTAAACATTCTAGCTTTAAATTCTGCATGTTCTTTTTTTCCTAAATCCCAACTTTTCTTTTCTGCATCAGGTTCATAATATGAATTTGGTAATTCTATTACATGTCCCATTTCTTCTAATTTCTCTTTTATTGGTGCTATATCTTTATAAAATGCTTTACTACATATAATTAATATTTTCATAATCTCTTTCTCCTATACAATATATTATTTTACGCCATTCCATTCTTGCAAAAATTCATTTACAAATACTTTCATAAACTCTGTTCTTTCAACTGCTTGTTTTCTCGCAGTTTTTGTATTCATGTTATTAGCTAACTTAAATAATTTATGATAAAAATGATGAATAGTAGAAAGATCATCTCCATTTTCTTCTGCATAATTCTCGTCAGAGTTAAGAGGAGTTTCTTCATCATACATTTTTACATTATGGGCTCCTCCATAACTAAAAGTCCTTCCTATTCCAATTGCACCTATTGCATCTAAATTATCTGCATCTTGTAAAATTAATGTATTTATATCTTCAACATTGTTTCCATTCCAATTATAATTTTCATGAAATTCTATACAGTAGCAAATTTTATCTATAATATCTTTACTTAAATCAGTATTATTTAAAATTTCTTTTACTTTTGATAAGGAGTCTTTAGGTGATACAAATTTACCTGTTTCATTTTGCATTATTCTATGAATATCATGCATAAATGCTGATATTCCAACTATTAGTTCATCTTCATTTTCTTTCTTACACAAATTAACAGCTATATTCATAGTTCTAGTAAGATGGCTTATATCATGACCGCTAGAGTCTTTACTAAAAAGTTTGATTATGTATGGTTTAATAATTTTTATATAATCTTCTAACATGTTCGTTCCTCCTTGAAATTATATATGTAATCAAATTATATCAATAAGATTTACATATTACAACAAAAAAGTCAAAATTTGTTGACTTTCGACTGTAGGTTAGTCAATCATATGTCACAAATTTTTGAAATTAATATACTTTGAGTAC
>CASAUJ010000018.1 GCA_949118805.1 uncultured Clostridia bacterium
CATTTTGTACTTCCATTGGATTAGCTATTTCTGTTATATATCAACTAGTGTCAACGCAATGTATAATTCAAAAAAATAAACTCAATTTAGAAATAAGTCAAAAGAATTTATAAAAACTATTGATACAAGAACAAAAGTTTGATACAATATGTGAAATGCAAGGAGTGATTATTATATGAAACAGGCTTATATAAATTGTTTGAAAACATTAAGAAAATTTAGAAAAAATCTAAAAGTAGATAAAGATATAAAAAGAGGAAAACTATATTTTACTTGGCTTACAGATAAAACAGAAAAAATAGCAAATGAAAAAGATGAGAATTATATTTATAAAAATATTGTGAAATATGCATTATGCAACTTTAAAATAGATGATTTTAGCTATAAAAAGGCAAATAAAGCATTAAAAAAAGTAATTGATAATAACTATATTCTAAAAAAGAATTATCGCATTTTCAATGATCCAAATATTTCTTTTGAAGATACAATGTTAATAATGAAAAAAATTTTATTAAAAAGAGGTAATGTTGTATGGATTGATTTCGGTTTTAATATTGGAAATGAATTTGGAGGAATGCATCCAGCAGTTATTTTAAAAAATTTTGAAAAAGATATATTTGTATTGCCTGTATCATCTAAGAAACCCATAGAATATGAAAAACTAGAAAAGGAGTTCGAAGAAGGCAAAATATCGCAAGAAGAATGTAAGAAAAGAAAAGACAAAATAACTGAAATTGTACAATTAGATAATATAATTGGTTTTAAAGCGATGACTAAATGGGCAAATATAACAAGAATAAGAAAAGTTAGTATATTAAGATTAAACTTTTCTGGAACAATAGGAAGAATAGACGGAGAATATATAAATAAAATATCAAGCAAAATTAGTGAAGAATTTGGTGTATAAAATCTTGACTTATGTAATAAAATATAGTATCATAGTATTAGAAAGTAATTGAAAGATTGCTATGTTTGGAGTGAAAGCTCCAGTAATTGCTATGTTAGGTGGCTGACTAGAAATAGTTAGCCATCAGTTCGTTTTATAACTAAAAGATTGCTATGAAAGGCAACTATTTAGAAATAATTAGTTGCTTGTTTTTTTATTTTATGCTATACTAATTTCAACAGTTGATTAGTTAATTATTTTTTTGAGCAAAATATGGGAGGAACACTATGAAAAATAGACATATTTTTCGCAAATAACCTCCTAAAACGCTCCATTAATAGCAAGTGATTTTTAAGACTTGCTATTTTTTATGTTTATCTAAAAAAGTTAGGCATTTTTTTAAATACTGAAAATTTGAAATTAATATAGTATAATACTTTACTAAAAGTTTGACAACTTTTTGACAACTTTTTTATTGGAGAAAATGGACAAAATAAATAATCTGAAAGCAGAGAAATATGAATTTAATCTTTTCCTTATAGATAGAAAACATAGGAATCTAGGAAGTAAGTTTAGAAATATATCTAACAGAGATAACATTTAAAGTGAAATTTGGTTACTTGAGAAAATAAAACAAAAGTATAGAAAAAATTTCCAATCTATGATACAATAGAAACTAATTTCAAACAATTGATCAGAAGGAGAAAAAAGAATGGGATTTTTTGATAAATTGAAACAAGGAATGAATAAGACGAAGAATTCATTCGATGAAAAAATAAACCATGTATTCAAAAGTTTTAAAAAAGTGGACGAAGATTTTCTAGAAGAATTAGAAGAAGTACTAATTATGTCTGATGTTGGAATGGACACATCTATGAAAATAATTGATAATTTAAAAATACGATTAAAAAAAGAAAAAATACAAGAAGAGGAAGAAGTAAAACAAGCATTAAGAGAAGAAATGCAAAAAATACTAGAAGTAACAGACATTGACTTACACCTTACTACGAAACCAGCAGTTATTTTAGTAGTAGGAGTAAATGGAGTAGGAAAAACTACATCTATTGGAAAAATAGCGAATCGATTAGCAAAAGATGGAAAAAAGGTAGTAGTAGCAGCAGCAGATACTTTTCGAGCAGCAGCAGTAGAACAATTAGAAATATGGGCAAAAAGAGCAGGAGCTGATATTGTAAAAAGACAAGAAGGAGTAGACCCTGCTTCTGTTGTTTATGATGCCATTAAAATTACCAAAGAAAAAGAAGCAGATATTCTTATTGTAGATACAGCAGGAAGATTACACAATAAAAAGTATTTAATGGATGAATTAAATAAGATTCAAAAGGTAATTAATAGAGAAATGGAAGAAGCAGATAAAGAAGTCCTATTAGTAATTGATGGGACAACTGGACAAAATGCCATTTCACAAGTAAAAGCATTTAAAGAAGAAGCAGATATAACAGGATTGGTGTTAACGAAATTAGATGGAACAGCCAAAGGTGGAGTGGTAATTGGAATTGTAGAGGAAAATAAGATTCCTGTGAAATTCATTGGAATAGGAGAACAAATAGACGATATGGAAATTTTCAATTCCAGTGATTTTATAAAAGCAATTATTTAATATAAAAATAATAAATTATCGTTGAAGGAGGAAACCTTATGGAAGAAAATAAACAAGAAACCATAATGGATACAGCCAATACGAAAGAAACAAAAAATCGAAATAAAAAAGAAAAAAGCAAAACAAGAAGGAAAATTGTTATTTTATTTTTAGCCATATTTGTAGGAATCAGTTATATTCAATTAAGAGGGAGTTTTTTGGAATATCAAGAATTAGGAGAACAATATATCCATATCTTTTACACAAATATGATTTATAAATATACTATTATGATATTTAACTTTGTAGTATTATATTTTATTATTTATTTTACAAATCGAGGAATTAGAAAAGGATTAAAACCATTTTTTGAAAAAGAAAATAAAACTATGCCAAAGTTATTAAACAAATCATTAGCATTAGTGATTTCATCTGTTACTAGCATTATCGTAGCAACCGTTTCAATGCAGAAGATTATGTTGTGGATAAATAGTACAGCATTTGGAATCCAAGATACAATTTTTAATTTAGATATTTCTTATTATATTTTTCAAAAACCAGTGATGGAAGCATTTGTATTGTATTTTACTGTTTTATTCATTGCTTTATCGGTATATATGGCATTGTATTATATTATAGTATTTAATCGATTCTTCGATGGGATAGAAGGAAAAATGTTAAAACAGAGTTTGTTTATGAAGAAGCTAACTAGAAATATTTTATTAGTAATTATTGGAATTGCTATTATGACAATATTAAATGCTCAAAATATGGTATTTGATAAAATGTTAACAATAAACGATGATCTTTCTATTATCGGAGCAGGATTGGCAGAAACTACGATAAAAATGTGGGGATATATTATTTTTGCAGGCATTATTATACTATTTGCTTATAGGGCTTTAAGAGCTTTTAAAGAAGGACAAACCAATAAAGTATTAAAAAATTTAGCAGTAATACCAGGATATTTAGTCATATTATTTGTGACTATGTTAGTATTTGATTTAGTATTTGTAAATTCTAATGAATTAGATAAAGAAAAAGAATATATAGCAGAAAATATAAAAAACACAAAAAATGCTTATAATATTAATATTGAAGAGGAGAATGTTCAAAATACAGGAACAATAACAAGTGAAGAAGTAGATAAAAATAAAAACGTGATCCATAATATACCAATCATCAGTCAAGAAGCAGTATTAAAGACATTAACAGATAGCCAAACAGAAACCCGGATATTTTTCTTATCGCAATGCTAATTTAGCAAAATACAAAATAAATGGAAAAGATCAAGTAGTTTATATGGCACCAAGAGATATTGCTAATTTAGGAAGAACCTATAATGATCGCACTTATGAATATACTCATGGAATGGGGGAAATTATAGTATCTGCAACAGAAAGTACACAGACTGGAAATGTTCAATACATCCAAAAAGAAATAAATCGAAAAGATGAAAAAATAAAATTAGAGCAACCTCGTATTTATTTTGGATTAGGAACGAATGGAATAGTTGTTACAAATGTTAAGAATCGATTAGAATACGATTATGTGGATGAAAATGGAGAAGATTATACATCAACTTATGAAGGAAAAGCTGGCTTGCAATTAGGATTTTTAGACCGATTAACATTAGGGATTATCAAAGGAGATCTAAATTTAGCATTTTCTAACGAAGTAACAAAAGAGAGTAAAATTCTAATTAATCGAGATATTATTGCAAGAGCCAAAAAAGCATTACCGTATTTAATTTATGACAAGGAACCCTATACAGTTATTACAAAAGAAGGAAAAATTGTATGGGTGCTAGATGCTTATACAGTGTCTAGTAATTATCCTTATTCACAATATACAGCAATTGAACATGATGGAATCAAAGAAAATATTAATTATATTAGGAATTCAGTAAAAGTAATTATAGATAGTTATGATGGAACCATGTCTTATTATATAACCGACAGAACAGATCCAATTGCAATGGCATATCGAAATATATATGAAACTTTATTTGTTGACTTGGATGAAGAAATACCAGAAGATATAGCAAGTCATATAGTATACCCAAAAATGTTATATAATGTACAAGCAGAGATTTTAAAAGTATATCATAATGTGAAACCAGATGTGTTGTATCGAGCAGATGATTTATGGGATATTGCTAAATATAATAGTGTGAAATCGACAAAATCATCAGGAACTTATATGATACCTTATTATACCATGCTAAAAACAACAGAAGGAGAACAATTTGGATTAGTACAAATTTATACACCAGATGAAAAACAAAATCTTATTTCCTATTTAGTCGGAAGTACCCATAAAGGAAATAATCAATTAAAATTATATAAATTATCAGCAGATAGTAATGTAGTAGGACCTATGCAGTTAGATAAACAAATAGAAGAAGATGAAGGAATTGCAACTGAATTGGAAACCTTGTTAAATATGACAGGTACGAAACTAACAAAGCAAATGATAATTGTACCAATTGATCATACTTTATTGTATGTGGAACCAATCTATCAAACGATGTTAAATGAATCCGATATACCTATTTTAAAAAAAGTGATTGTTGCATCTGGAAATAAAGTTGCGATAGGAGATAATTTAACAAAAGCTTTAGAAAAATTACTTTCTACTTATGCTGTGGATATTGAAGTAGAGAATACAGACGATATAGAAGGACTAATACAAGCAATTATTAAGGCGAATAAAAATTTAACAGAATCAAATGCTAATAATGATTGGGAAATGATGGGAAAAGATGTAAAGAGATTACAAGATTTAATTACCTCCTTAGAAACAATCAAAAAAGAAGAAGAAAAGAAAAAGGAAGAAGGAAATAAAGAAAGTAGTCATGAGGGAGATTTAGAGAATAAAAATAGTATAAACGATTAAAATAAGAATAAAAAAGAGAAAAAAATCCACTATAATAGTAAGGTGGATTTTTTATGTGGTTAAAAAGGAAAAAAATAAATATTTTAGAAAAAGCAATTGGAAATTTAAGTGATACTTTGGAAAAAGGAAATTATGTGGAATGGGCTTATATTCTTGGAAATAGAAAAGAAATTATAAAAAGAAATTTATTAGCTGGAATAGCAAGAGGAGTAGGAATTGGAATTGGTGTTACCATTGTTACAGCAGGATTAGTGATAATTCTTCAGAAAATCGTTACTTTAAACATTCCAATTATAGGAGAATACATTGCAGACATTGTAGAGATTGTAGAAAAGAGTAAATAAGTAATATAAAATAAAAAAGGTATGGATGAAATATTGTACTTTCATCCACACCTTTTTTCTATTTTTCTAATTTATAAAATACTTTTTTCCCTTTTTTCAAAATAGCATAATCATTTGAAAAATCTTTTTCAGAAAGCATATAGTTAGTATCTGCAATCTTCTCATCATTCAAAGAAATACCACCTTGATTGATTAAAATTCTTGCTTGTCCTTTAGAAGGAGCCATACCTGTTAAAACAATAGCATCTAAAATAGAAAAAGGGATATTTTCTATTTTTATTGTTGGCATATTAGCAAGACTACCTTGTCCACTGAATAAAGCGTTTGAAGCTTCTTCGGCTTTTTGGGCTTCTTCTTCACCATGAACTAATTTAGTAATTTCAAAAGCTAGTATTTTTTTGCTTTCATTGATTTTTTCATCTCGATAAGAAGAAAGTTCTTTGATTTTTTCCATTGGTAAAAAAGTAAGCATTTTTAATACATTTTCGACACTAGCATCTTCAACGTTTCTCCAATATTGATAAAATTCATAAGGAGAAGTTTTTTGAGGATCTAGCCATAAAGCACCCTTTTCTGTTTTTCCCATCTTTTTTCCTTCTTTTGTAGTTAATAATTTAAAGGTTAAACCAAAAGAATCTTCTTTTCCAATTTTTCGAATCAATTCAACTCCACCAATAATGTTAGACCATTGATCATTTCCACCCATTTGAAGTTTACAACCATATTTATTATATAAATATAAGAAGTCATAAGACTGCATTAACATATAACTCATTTCGAAAAAGGTTAAACCAGTTTCCATTCTTTGTTTATAACATTCAGCAGAAAGCATTCTATTGACAGAAAATAGACTTCCGATTTCACGAACAAAATCAACAAATTTTAAATCTAATAACCAATCAGCATTATTTACAATAATGGCACTATTTTCTCCTTCAAAACTAACAAATTTTTCAATTTGTTTTTTGATACATTCTACATTGTGATCTAGTTCTTCACGAGAAAGCATTTTTCGCATATCTGTTTTTCCAGAAGGATCACCAATTGTAGCAGTTCCACCACCTACTAAGATAATAGGTTTGTGTCCACATTTTTGCATATGACTGGCAACCATTAAAGAAACAAAATGTCCAACATGTAAACTATCAGCAGTTGGATCGATTCCAATATAAAAAGAAACAGGTTCTTTTTCAAAAAGTGCTTTCATTTCTTGGGGATGGGTCAATTGTTCAATATAACCTCTTTCTTCTAATATATTAAAAACATTTTCCATTGTTATCAACCTTTCTATTGTTTATTAATGATCAAAATGTTGATATATGAAAATATATCAACAAGTTTTTCGTTCTATTTAGTTATTACTAAGTTCTCCAATTGCATCTTTTAGTGCTTCAATACTATTTAACTCTTTTTTATAATCTTGAAATTCTGGGTAATTCACAAAACGATTTAAATTTTGTACAGAAATGCCAGTATCATTAGAAATTGTATGGAAAGAATTTTCGAATCCATTTTCTTGGACATAAGATTTAAAGGTTGAAAATTCAAAACCATCTTTTTTACTACATTTTGGACATACATTTCCTTCGGCAATATAGAAATTACCACATCTACTACATCTATTAAATTCCATAATTTCTTCCTTCCCTTCATCTTTTGACATAACTTTTTAAAATCCTTTGCATTGTATCATAAAAATACAAAAAATAAAAGGGATTTTTATATTTTTATGATTTTTTTGTGAAATTTCTTGACAAAATTTTAAAAATTTATATAATCAAATGAGAAAAAAATAAGGAGGAATAAGAAATGAAAGCTTATGTATGTAAAGTGTGTGGTTATATTCATTTTGGAGAAGAAGCACCAGAAAGATGTCCACAATGTGGAGCAGGAAAAGAAAAATTTGAAGAAAAACAACAAGGAGTAAATGCCTATGTAGATGAACATCAAATAGGAGTAGCAAAAGGATTAGATGAGGAAATCGTAAAAGGTTTAAAAGACAATTTTATGGGAGAATGCACAGAAGTAGGAATGTATTTAGCAATGAGTCGACAAGCAGATCGAGAAGGTTATCCAGAAATAGCAGAAGCTTTTAAGAGATATGCATGGGAAGAGGCAGAACATGCAGCTAAATTTGCAGAATTATTAGGAGAAGTGGTTTATGCAGATACAAAGAAAAATGTAGCTTTAAGAGCAGAAGCGGAATGTGGAGCTTGCAAAGGAAAGAAAGAGTTAGCAACAAAAGCAAAAGAGTTAGGTTATGATGCAATTCATGATACTGTCCATGAGATGTGTAAAGATGAAGCAAGACATGGAAGAGGATTTGAAGGACTATTAAAAAGATATTTCTAAAGTATGTGCAATGGGACGTTTCCTTTTTCACATGAAAAAAAAAGAAATAAAAAGCTGTTATTTTTATAATAACAGCTTTTATTATTAAAATAACATGTGAAAAAGGAAACGTCCCCATTGCACATACTAGATTAAGGCTTTAAAATTGTCGTAAAATATAGGTATTTTATTTTGTAAACGAATTGGTTTTAAATGTAAATCTGTAAAGCAGTGTTTGGTTTCACCAGTTAAGACTAAATGATCAGTGTTTTTATTTATTACACGATATCCCATAGTTAGTCGAACTCCATTAAATTCTTTTACAAAAGGATGTATTACAATAATGTCATTGAAAGTTACATGTGATTTATAGGTACAATTAACACCAAGTACAGGAATCATAACACCATATTCTTCAAAAGCAGAATAGGGCATGTTATTTTTATCTAACATTTGACAGCGAGCTTCTTCTAAAAAACGGATATAATTAGAATGATGAACAACTCCCATTCGATCTGTTTCATAATAATTAATTTTTCTTTCAAAAGTAAAATCCATAAAATCATTTCCTTTCGAGAGATATTATACGGGAAAGTAATTTTCTTGTCAAATATTGAAAAAAGGAACATAAAGTAGTATAATAAAATGGAAACATTTGTAGAAAACTTTACGAATATAGGGGGAAAGAGAAGGGAAAATGATAAGAATAGCTGATGAAATAGGAAACAAACATTTTAAGGCTAATATCAGAGTGGATGGAAAGACAAAGAACGTCCGGAGACCAAGAGAAGTAGCTGAATTTATTGCAAGCATAGAAAAAATCTCGGATCTAGAGCAAAAGAGAGATGCTATTGATTTGCTGATTCAGCTTTTAACAGGAGGGCAAGTGATTGCAACGAAAGGACAGATTTTCTTGTACGCAGGAGAAGCCGAAAAAGTAACATGTATTATCGACAAAAGTCCAGATCTTTACCAATTATTGAAAAAGTTAGTATAAAGTAAAAGAAAGCCATTCGAAGTTTGAATGGCTTTTAAAAAATTTATTAATTTTTTCTTTTTCCAAAAATAGAAAGAATTCGTAAGAAAATATTAATAAAATCTAAGTATAACTGCATAGCGCAATAAATATGAATTTTATCATTGTCAATAGAAGGTTCTTCTTGAAGAAGCTTAATTTTGTTGATATCGTAGATAGTAATACCAAAAAATAAAGCTAAAATAACCCAATCTAGAATTAGTTCAAAAGTAGTATTTTTTAGAATAAATACATTAATTATACTAAGGACAATACCTGCTATTAAGAAAACAGATAAATATGGTTTCCATGATGTTAAGTCATGGGTTGTTTTATAGCCAATAAAACCTAAAGTGGCAAATAATAAAGCAGATATAGCAAATAAGTATAGAATAGAACTTAATTCAAAAGCGACAAAGATAACAGATAAAGTAACACCATTAATCATCGAATAAATAAAATAAAGAATTCCTACAATTAAAGGTGGTAATTTTTTAAATAAAAGACTAAAGATCAAAACGACTACTAATTCAGCAATTAATAGAATTTCAAAATAATCACCTATTAAAATTTTCATAAATAAACCAGATGAATAGGTGTACCATGCTAAAATACCAGATCCTAAAAGTCCTAAAAACATCCAAAAAAAAGTTTTTCCGAATAATTTATTTTGAATGCTTACATCTTCGCTCATAAAATCTCCTCCTTTCTTAATTTATTATATCTGTAAAATAGAAATTATACAACTGTTTTTTTATAAATTTGCAATATGTAAACTAGTATGGTATAATAATGCTACAAAAAGGTAATATGCCTTTCGATAAATTTCGGAGGCGATTTACTTTTACCTCCGAAAAAGCAGTTAAACTGTGTGAAAATAAAAAGGAGGAATGGAAACATGAAAGAAAGTCTGGAAAGAAGATTGGGGAGAAGAACAAAACTCCAGTTGGAAGAGACAAGAGGAGCAGAAAAGAAACGTTTTCAGTTCGTAGAACGGGAATGGTTCCTCTATCTCTTGAAGATCTTTGAAGAGGAAGTAAAAGAGATTCATGAGGTAAAGGAGAAAGCAAGGGATGCCACTTGTATCCGTTGGGAAGAAGGGAAAGGAGAACTTACCTTTGAATATACGGAAACGCTGGACTATGATGCAGAAAAGATAACCCTTCGAGTAAGTATGGAGGCTCTTGAAATCTTTAGGCAGTTTCTTCCTCCCTGGGTTGAGGGAAGATAGTTTTCATGTAGCCCCTTGTCGAAAGACAAGGGGTGTTTTCGTATCAGAAAAAAGAAAAAATACTATTCCTTTTTTCAAAAACGTGATATAATCAGAAAAAAGAAGGAGAAAAAAGATGTCGAAATTTGTGCATTTACATATACATAGTGAATTTAGTTTATTAGATGGAGCCAATCGAATCAAAGATTTGCCAGTAAGAGCCAAAGAATTAGGGATGGATGCGATTGCGATTACAGATCATGGAGCCATGTATGGTACCATTGATTTCTATAAAGCTTGTAAAAAAGAAGGGATTAAGCCAATCATCGGTTGTGAAGTATATGTAGCACCACGAAGTCGATTTGATAAAGAACCTAATATTGATAATCATTACTATCATTTGATATTACTAGCTAAGAATCAACAAGGCTATCAGAATTTAAGTAAATTAGTTTCTATTGGTTTTTTAGATGGTTATTATTATAAGCCACGTATTGACTTAGAAGTATTAGAACAATACCATGAAGGACTCATATGTTTAAGTGCTTGTTTAGCTGGTGCAGTAAACCAAGCCCTTTTCAATGGACAAAATGAAAAAGCAGAAGAAATTGCCCTTTGGCATAAAAGAGTATTTGGAGAAGACTATTATATTGAAATTCAAAATAATGGAATGAAAGAACAAGTATTAGCCAATCAAAAGTTAATTACATTGGCTAGAAAATTAGATATTCCATTGGTAGCTACGAATGATGCTCATTATTTAAAAAGAGAAGACGCTTATAATCATGAAGTGTTATTGTGTATTCAAACGGGAAAAAGAATGAGTGACATAGATAGAATGCGATTTGAAACAGATGAATTGTATGTGAAATCACCAGAAGAAATGATAGAATATTTCAAAGCTTTTCCAGAGGCGATAGAAAATACAGTAAAAATTGCTGAGAAATGCAATGTGGAATTTGAATTTGGACATACGATATTGCCTAATTATGAAGTACCAGAAGAATTTGCAACCCATTATGATTATTTTAAAAAATTATGTGAGGATGGAATTAAAAACAGATATGGAGAAAATCCATCCCAAGAAATATTAGAAAGAATGCAATATGAATTAGGGGTTATTCAGAAAATGGGATATGTTGATTATTTTCTCATTGTATGGGACTTTATTCATTATGCTAAAACACATCATATACCAGTAGGACCTGGACGTGGATCTGGAGCAGGATCAATCATAGCATATGCCATTGAAATTACAGACATTGATCCGATGAAATATGGACTTCTATTTGAGAGATTTTTGAATCCAGAAAGAATTAGTATGCCTGATTTCGATGTTGATTTTTGTTATGAACATCGACAAGATGTGATTGATTATGTTTCAGAAAAGTATGGGCATGACCATGTATCACAGATTATTACATTTGGTACAATGGCAGCTAAAATGGTGATTCGAGATGTAGCAAGAGCATTAGATATGCCTTATTCGGAAGCGGATAGCTTAGCCAAAATGATACCAAATGAGTTACATATTACCATAGAAAAGGCGTTACAACAAAATAAAGAATTAAAAGATAGATATGAAACAGAAGAAATGGTAAAAAAAGTGCTAAATATTGCAATGGCATTAGAAGGAATGCCACGTCAGGCATCTACACATGCTTGTCGGAGTGGTTATTACAAAAGATCCAGTTGATACTTATGTACCATTATATGTTCGTGATGGACAGATTTCTACCCAATATATTATGACTACATTAGAAGAACTAGGATTATTAAAGATGGATTTCTTGGGATTAAGAACCTTAACAGTGATTCAAGATACAATAGATTTAGTCAAAGAAAATAGGGGAATTGACGTAGAATTTGATCAAAATATGGCAGATCCTAAAGTATATAAATTATGGCAAGAGGGAAAATCAAGTGGAATCTTTCAATTTGAGTCACAAGGAATGACAAACTTTATGAAAGAATTAAAGCCAGATTGTTTAGAGGATCTAATTGCAGGCGTATCTTTATACCGTCCAGGACCAATGGATCAAATACCAAGATATGTAAAGGGAAAATTAAATCCAGGTCATAATGAGTATACGCACCCTAGATTAGAGCCAATTTTGAATGTAACCTATGGTTGTATGGTATACCAAGAACAGGTAATGCAAATTGTACGAGATCTAGCAGGATATTCTTTACGGAAGAGCGGATTTAGTTAGAAGAGCAATGGGAAAGAAAAAGCTAGATGTTATGGCGAAAGAAAGAGAAATTTTTATTCATGGACAAGTTGATGAAGAAGGAAAAATAATCGTTCCAGGATGTGTGAGAAATGGAATTGATGAAACATCAGCCAATAAGATTTTTGACGAAATGGCAGAATTTGCAAAATATGCTTTTAATAAATCTCATGCAGCATGTTATGCTGTAATTGCTTATCGAACAGCTTACTTAAAAGCCTATTATCCAGCAGAATTTATGGCTGCAACCTTAAATAGTTTTTTAGGAAATTTAGATAAAATACCACAATATATTGATGAATGTAAAGCTTTAGGAATTGAGATATTAAAACCAGGAATTAATAAAAGTGATACTAAATTTACGCCTGAGTTAGAAGAGCAGAAAACTGAAACAGAAATGATTTTATCATCATCTTCCACAAAATCTAAAATTCGTTTTGGATTAGGAAGTATTAAAAATGTGGGAATTATGCCAGTAAATAGTATTGTAAAAGAAAGAAAAGAGAAGGGACCATATAAAAGTTTTACTGATTTTTGTGAAAGAATAGCAGGAGAAGCAGTTAATAAAAAATGTATTGAAAGTTTAATCAAAGCAGGAGCATTTGATGAATTTGAACAAACAAGAAGTACATTGTTAGCTTCTTTTGAAGGAATTATAGATGTTATTCAAACCAGTAAAAAGAAGGGATTAGATGGGCAAGTCTCTATGTTTGATTTAGGATCAGATGAAGAAAAAGAGGAAATGAATGAGATAAAATATCAATTTAATGAACAGGAAGAAATGTCAAATAAAGAATTATTATCAATTGAAAAAGAAATGTTAGGTATTTATCTTTCTGGTCATCCATTGGAAAAACTAAGAAATCAAATAATGGAACAGACAACAATTAATAGTATGGATTTAAGAGCCATCGAGGAACAAATGTCATCTAATCTAGAAGATTTAGAAATGGTAGCTACAAGACAAAGTGCAAAGTCTAAGTATAAAGATGGGCAAAGTGTGAAATATGCAGGAATTATTACCTCTATTAAAAAGAAATATACGAAAAATAATAAAATTATGGCTTTTGTTACCGTAGAAGATTTATATGGTACAGTAGAAGTTATTGTGTTTGAAAATGCATATGTTAATGCAGGAAGAAGTCTAGTAGAAGAAAATATTGTAAAAGTAGAAGGACGTTTAAGCATAAGAGAAGATGATGCAACTACTATTATAGCAAATGAAATTAAGGATTTTGGAGAGCCGAGACAAAGAATATTTACACTAGATATTACCGATGTTAAGGAAGAACAAAAAGAAAAACTAAGAGGAGCATTACGTTATTTTAATGGAGATAAAAACAATATGAATGTTCAAATAAAAATAGGAGAGGAAACTAAGCCTTGTGGACAAATTTATTTGACTGATCAAATTGTGAAAATTTTTGAAGATATATTAGAAAAAGAGAGAGTTTACCTAAGTAGTGATGAAAGGGACGTTCCTTAAAATCCCCATTTTGAGGAGTTAGGGGACACTCCTTTTCTTTTTTTATTTTCAAGGAGTGGCGATTAATTTCTTGCTTTGGGGATTTTTAGGAACGTCTCTTTCATTTTTTTGACAAAATCAACATAAGATAGTATACTAAAAAAGTACAAATTGTACTAAATTATGCCATAGTAATATAGGGCAAAGGAAAAACATAAGAAAGGAGGGGGATCATGTTTAGAGGCTATCAAAATGATAGAGGAAGAGCACTATTGAAAGAAATGGCGTCCTATAAAGAGGAAGCAGTCTTCCCTTGTTACCAAATGATAAGAGATAAGTATCCTGATCTTTTGGAAAAAGAATGGCTTACACAAGAGGAGAAGAACCAGTACAATGCTCTGGTTGATGCCAATGTATTCGATTTAAGTGTAAAAAGAGCTGTAACAGAACGGTAATAAAAACCCCTCCTTGGAGGGGTTTTTCCATGCTAAGATCATTAAATCCATTCATGATATTTTTTGATATAAATTTTTTTGGCAAAGATAGCTACAAAACAATAAAGGATGGTAATTATAAAAATTAAAAATATATATTTTATATCAATTGGAACTAAACCAATCCAATTTCCTAAAGCCGTAAAAGGAACTAATATTCCAATAATAATCAAAGAAATAGAAGAAATATAGACAGCCTTGTGAGCATTGCTTTGTATAAATGGTAATTTAGCGGTTCGAATGATATGCATTCCTACTAAATTAGAAGTAATGCTATAACTAAACCAAATTGTTTGGAATAGAGCAACTTCTCTTACTTGGAAAATAAACCAAAGAGAAGCGAATACCAACATATCAAAAGCAGAACTTAAAGGTCCCATAAAAAACATAAAATTTTTTAAACTTTTAATCGAGAAAATTTTTGGCTGTTGTAACGTTTCTTTATCTACATGATCAAAAGGTAGTGTTAATTGTCCAAAATCATAAAGTAAGCTTTCCACTAATAATTGAATTGGTGTTTCGGGTAAAAAAGGAAGTAACACACTAGCTATAATAACAGAAACAACTTCCCCGAAGTTAAAGCTAGTAGCCAATTTTACATATTTCATTAAATTTACAAAAGTACGACGTCCTTCTGTTACACCATCTAACAATACATTTAAATCTTTTTCTAGTAAAATAATATCAGCTGCTTCTTTTGCAATATCAACAGCTGTGTCAACTGAAATTCCAACATCTGAGTTAGTGAGAGAAGGACTATCATTTATACCGTCTCCCATATAACCAACTACTTTTCCAGATTCTCTTAAAAGTCTTACTAGTCTAGCTTTTTGAATAGGGGAGAGTTTAGCAAAAATATTGGTTTTTCGTAATAATCTTAAAACACCCATATCACTTAATTGATCAATTTTATTTCCGAGTAACAATATTTTTAGAATGAATTCCTACCTTATTACAGATACATCTTGTAACTTCTGCATTATCTCCTGTTAGAACAATAACACGAATACCTGCATGATTTAGTTTTTCAATGGATTCTTTTGCACTTTGTTTTGGTGGATCTAAGAATCCAATAAAACCTAATAATACCATATTTTTTTCATCAGAAATTTCGAAATGTTCAATTTCATGAATTTCATTTTTTTGGCACACAGCAACAACTCGTAATCCTTCTTCATTTAATTCTTTGCTGATTTTTCGAATATTTTCTTTTATTTCTTTTGTGATAGGAGAAACGACACCTTTTTCATCTATCATGGTGCAGATTGATAAAATTTCTTCTACGGCTCCTTTGGTGATTAACTGTTTTTTATTTCCATCACTAACGATAACAGACAAACGTCTGCGAGAAAAGTCAAATGGAATTTCATCTATTTTTTGATAGTTTTCTAAAACATTTCCCATATTGTTTTCTAACCCTCTTTTGATAACTGCTTCATCAATATTTCCCTTTAAACCAGTTTGAAAATAGGCATTTAGAAAAGCATGTTTTAAAATACGAAGGTCTTCCTTCCCATGAATATCTAAATATTTTTCTAATACAATTTTATCTTCTGTTAAAGTTCCTGTTTTGTCAGTACATAAAATATCCATAGCGCCAAAATTTTGAATAGAATCTAGTTTCTTTACAATGGTTTTTTTCTTTGACATACGAACAGCACCTTTAGACAGACTAGAAGAAAGAATAACAGGTAATAAAAGTGGGGTGATACCAATAGCAATGGCAACGGCAAAAGTAAAAGCTGTTATGATATCATGTTTCCATGCATTTAATAAAAAAACAATGGGGATCATGATTAACATAAAACGAATGAGTAAACGACTAATGTTTTCAATTCCTTTTTGAAAAGCCGTTTTAGGTTTTCCAGTGGTCAAAGTATGTGCTACTTTACCAAAATAAGTAGAATCTGCTGTTTTTATTACAATACCTTTTGCACTTCCAGAAATTACATTAGTTCCCATGAAACAAATGGTATCCAAATCAGAAAGCGTGTCTAAATTTTCAAGAGATAATTCAGTTTCAACATTTTTTTTCACACTATCAGATTCACCAGTTAAAGAGGATTGTCCTACATATAAATCTTTTGCTTCGACAATTCTTAAATCAGCAGGAATCATACTACCAGCAGAGAGAAGAACATTATCTCCAAGCGTTACTTGTGAAATGGGAATTTCTATTTTTTGTCCATTACGAATAACGGTAGTAGTGGTAGCTACCATTTGTTTCAACTTTTCAGCAGCTTTATTGGAACGAAACTCTTCAAAAAAATCTAAAAGAGTACTAGCTGATACTAAAATAGCAATTACAAGGATATTAGCATAACTTGGCGTAGGGGCTAAATAAATATCGGTATAAATTAGAATAGCTACAATGCCAAGTAAAATACAATTAAAGGGAGAGAATAAACTTTCTAGAAAATAGTGATACCATTTCCTAGGTTTGGCTTGTTTGATTTCATTTAAACCCAGTTTATGAATTTTTTCATTTGCTTCTTCGGAAGAAAGTCCATTTTCATTTATTCGATATTTTTTCAAAAAATCTTCTTTTGATAAAGTGGCTTCTAAACCATATAGTTTTTGAATATTTACTTCGTCTTTTATAGTTGTGTTTGACAAATTAAATCATCTCCATTTTTCTTTTTTATAATTATACCACTATTTTTTCTTTTCAAACAAAAAGAAAAGACAAGATAGAAATTTTCTAATTTGATTGAAAAAAATAATATACAAAATAATCGTTATGTGATAAAATCATGATAGATTGGAAAGATAAGGAAAGGAATGAATAAAATGAAAATTTTAATGGGGACAAAGAATCCTGGAAAAATAGAAGGGGCAAGGCAAGCTTTTGCAACTTATTTTCATGAGATAGAGATAGAGGGAATAGAAGTAGATTCAGAAGTAGGAGGACAGCCATTTAACGAAGAAATTTTAGAAGGAGCTACGAATAGGATTAAAAATTTAAAAAAGATAGCAAAAGAAAAGGGAGTAAAAGTAGACTATTACATAGCAAGTGAAGCAGGAATAACAGATTTATTTGGTGAATGGATTGATATTAATATGGCAGTAATCGAAGATGAACAAGGAAAGCAAAGTATTGGAACGAGTCAAGGATTTCCAATCCCCAAAAAATATAGAGAGGAAATAAAGGAGTCAGAACTTCGGAAAGGTAATGGATAAGATTTTTGAAGGGAAAGAATTAAATAAAGGAAAAGGTGGGATCAATTTTTTAACACATGATGTGATATCTAGGATTGATTTGACTAGAAATGCTTTTATTATGGCATTGATTTCTTATATTAATGGAGAAATATGGAGATAGGAGAAAAATAAAGTGAAAAGAACAAGAGTGGCAGGAATTGTGCCTATGAAAGATGGATTTGCTTTCATGCATCGTGTAGGCGTTGTGAAAAGAACAGATTATCAGGAGTATTATACCTTTCCAGGCGGAGGATTAGAAGAAGGAGAAACACCAGAAGAAGGAACCATTCGAGAGATAAAGGAAGAATTTGGGATTCAGGTAAAAATTGTAAAGAAATTATATGAAATCTATTCTGAAAAGTTTCAACAAAAAGAAATTTTTTATTTATGTGAATATTTAGAAGGGGAATTTGGAACAGGTAATGGACCAGAGTTTTCAAATGATCCAAATTATGCAGATTCTGGTAAATATATTCCGGAAATCATAAAAAAGGAAGAGGTAAAAAATATCTTACTATTACCAAAAAATATAAAGGAGAAATTGATAGAGGATATGAAAAAGTCATTTACATAAAATGAAAGGTATGGTAAAATGTAACTGGTGATGTAGAAATGAGAGAAGAAGAATTTAGAAAACGAGTTAGATTAATGACAAAAAAGTTAAGAGAAAAATATTATGAAACAGGGACAGAAGAAGAAAGAGAAGTTCCAACAGAACCAAGTCAATTAACTTATCAACAAGGTTTAGGTAATTTTCCAGCCTTTTATTTAGAAGGAAATCATTGTGAAAAAAGTGATTGTGGAAATTGTACAAACTGTTTTTATTCCCAATATTATTCCAAAGAGCCAAGTAAGGAACAAATTGTTGCACAATGTGATTTTGTATTGGAACATTTTGATGAATTAGTGTTACAAGAGCAATATGGAAAAAATGAATTTCCCGAAGAAAAGAAAAAATATCCAAACACAAAGCCTATTTTTATGACTTTTAGTCCAACTGGTTCTTTTTTCTCAGAAAAAGAGTTTCCAAAAGAAGTTAGACTAGATTTCCTAAAAAAATTGAAGGAAAAAGCAGATGAATTACAAAGAGATATGGTATTACATATAGAAGCTCATGCACAAGATGTATTAAAAGAAAAAGATTTTATTTCAACAAGTGAAGAGTCTGAATTATTAAGAGAATTAAATGGAAAATGTATTTTAGGATTTGAATCATCAGATGACTGGTCAAGAAATGTATTGTACAATAAAAATTTATCTTTAGAAAAATTTGAAAAAGCGGTTTCTATTTTGCAAGCTTCTGGAATAGAGGTAGGAGCATTTGTTTTTTCAGGATTAATGACACATACCGATCAAGAAGCAAAAGAGGATATGATAAACTCAGTAAGTTATTTAAAAAGTTTAGGAGTATTTCCAGTATTGATGTTTGCAAATTGCCAATCTTGGACGATACCAGATTTGTTAATTCAAACGGGAAATGCTAGATTACAAGAACCTTATACCGTATTGGATACAACATATGATGTCATGAATTTATTAACAGAAGAAGGAACGTGTGAAGCAGGATATTATTTAATACCTGAACCAGTGGATGGACCACCATATCCAGAAAAAAATATATTCTTTGATCGAACCGATTTAAAGGGGTTAACCAATGTGGATGGTATAATATCTCATGAGATATTATCTAAATTTAGAAGGAACAGAAATATAGAAGAATTCATGCAGGAATGGGATCAATTTAGAACTGTAAATCCTAGTTATTTCGCTTATCAAAAAAGGATAGAGGAACAAGAAAAAAATAAAAAACCATTAGAGGAAAGATTAGCAAATGTAATAGAACTAGTGATCAATCAATTTGAACAATATGTAGAAAATAGAAAACTGAAAGATCAACAGGAAAAACTCAAGGAAAAAGAATCATACAAAGGGCATACATTATAGAAAAGGAGAATCAGTATGAATTTATATATTAGTGGTAGTAACCGAAAAAGAAATTGTTATCAGATCCTAAAGGATTTGATTAGTCAAGAGGATAAATTAATTTCATTGGATGAGAAAAATATTCATTATTGTATAGGATGTAGTACATGTACGAATTATTTGGAAGAGTATTGTATTCTTGAAGATGATATGTATGAAATTTATCAAGAGATGATAAAAGCTAAGCATATTATTATAGCAAGCCCAATTTATATGAATTTCATCACTGGAAAATTAAAAAATGTAATTGATCGATGGAATCCATATTCTTCTCATAGTGAGATATTAAAAGAAAAAAAATTATATTTAATCCTTACAGGACAAATGGAAGAAGAGGAAAATAGAGAAGTAATAGAAAGTATCAAAGAGTATTTTGAGGGCTTAGCAGAATTTATGGAATTTGATTTTTGTTTTCTAAAATATTTATCAAGTGGAGACGTTGAAACGATAGATGATGTAAAGAAAAATTATAAAGATTATAAGGAAATAATACAGGAATTAAAAGAACAATTAAAATAAAAAGGAAAAGAAGGAACCGATTTTAAGTAAGGTACCTTCTTTCTTTTGAGAGAGTTTTAAAAAATAATGTGATAGACCAAATTGGTAAGCATGCAAACAAGGATACCACAAATGGTAGGAAGTAAGAAACTAAGGAATGTCCATTTCCAACTACCTGTTTCTTTTTTTATGGTTAAAAGAGTCGTAGCACAGGGATAGTGTAGTACTGTAAATAGCATAACATTGATAGCGGTTAAAATAGTCCAACCATTGGAAATTAAAATTTTTCCAATAGAAAGAGTATCTTCTAAATTGATCAAGGAATTTCCGCCAAGGTAACACATTAAAATAATTGGTAATACAATTTCATTGGCTGGGATACCAAGGATAAATGCAGTTAAAATATAGCCATCTAATCCCATTAAACTAGCAAAAGGTTGTAAAAAAGTAGCAATATAATCTAACAAACTTTGTCCATCTACTCCTATATTAGCGAATAACCAAATCATGAGCCCAGCTGGTGCTGCTACACTAATTGCTCTTCCTAACACGAATAGTGTTCGGTCAAAAAGAGAACGGACTAAAATTTTTCCAAATTGTGGCTTTCGATAAGGTGGTAATTCTAAAACAAAGGATGAGGGGATTCCTTTTAAAATGGTTTTTGATAATAATTTAGAAATGACTAAGGTAAAGGTAATTCCTAGCAAAATAACAAAAATAACAGTAAGGGTAGAAATAATGGATCCACCAAAACCTTGTACATTGCCAGCAATAAAAATAGTAGAAATAGCGATTAAGAAGGGAAATCTCCCGTTACAAGGTACAAAATTATTCGTAAGAATGGCAATAAGCCTTTCTCTTGGTGAATCGATGATTCGGCATCCTACACAACCAGCAGCATTACAACCAAATCCCATGCACATGGTAATCATCTGTTTACCAGTGCAACAACATTTTTTAAAGAAGCCATCCATATTAAAAGCAATTCTAGGAAGATATCCAAGGTCTTCTAAAATTGTAAAAAGTGGAAAGAAAATAGCCATGGGAGGAAGCATAACAGAAATAATCCAAGTTAAGGTCTGATAAATGCCAGAAATCAACATAGAGGAAAGCCATTCGGGACAATGTAGAAAATCGGCTAGTAAAAATAGTTTGTTTTGTAACCAAGAAAACAAGTTAAACAATATTTGAGAAGGATAATTTGCACCAATAATAGTAAGCCAAAAGATTATCCCCAAAAACAAAATCATAATAGGAATTCCTAAATGTTTTGAGGTTAAAATTTTATCGATTTTTCTATCTCGTTTGGAATAGTTTTCATCCTCAAAAGTACAAACTTTTCTACAAATGGTTTCTGATCTATGCATAATATCTGTTACAATGAAATCTTTAAAATTATTTTCTGTGATATTATTTTTTAATAAATCGTTTCGAATTCTATTTTTTACTTCTTGTAAAGCATCGTTATCTAATAAATCAATAGAAAGGTTTTGCTCAATTGATTCTAAGATAGTTTCTTCACCATCTATTATCTTTAAAGAAACCCAACGTGCTAAATCAGGAGTAAGAGAAAATTCATTTTCTAAAACAGTCTGTAAATTAGTTAGCCCTTTTTCAATGACGGGATGATAAGTAACTTTTTTAGGAAGTGGACGAAGTTTACCAGTACAAACCTGATTTACAATATCAAGCAAATTTTGTAAGGTTTTCTTTTTTCTAGCAGTAGTTCCGACGACAGGAACCCCTAATTCATCTGATAATTGATCCAAATCAATATGTATTTTTTTCTTTTTTGCTTCATCTAGCAAATTAACACAAACAACAATATTTTTAGTGATTTCCATTGTCTGAAAAACAAGATTAAGGTTACGTTCTAAGCACGTACCGTCTAATACAATAAGGGTGCAATCAGGATGCCCAAAACAGATATAATCACGAGCAATTTCTTCTTCTTCTGAGTTAGACATGATAGAATAGGTGCCAGGAATATCTACGAAAAGAAAGTTAGTATTATGATAAAGGCAATTACCAGTAGCATTACTAACTGTCTTTCCAGGCCAATTACCAGTATGTTGATGCATACCTGTTAAATGGTTAAAAATAGTAGATTTTCCGACATTAGGATTACCAGCCAAAGCAACAATATAATCACAATTATTTTTTAAAAAAGTTAAATCATTAATTAATAAATGACATCCAGTAGAAGATTTTGTTAGTCCCATGCAAAGCCTCCTTCATTTATTTTTAATACATCGTATGTAAAAAAAATACAAATGTTCCTTTCAAAAATGAATTGAAATAGAATTGGCATCTTCTTTTCGAATAGCAATTAAAGTGCCACGAATGGAAAAAGCACGAGGATCTTGAGAGGGACTAACCAAAACAGGAATAATAGGAACTCCTTCAACAAACCCTAGGTCTAATAGTCTTCTTCTAATATTTCCAGTACAATTTAGTTTTTGAATGTAGCCCTTTTGATTTAAAGGTAATTCGTCTAAAGTTTTTTCTTCTTGTTTCATAATTTTCGCCTCCCATAAGTAGTAATTACTATTATTATATTTTGTCGAAAAATAAATGTTACTATTGACAATTGACTAGTTTTATGAAAAAATAAGAAAAATAAAGGGAATCTTTATAAAAATATTGAAAAAACATAAATAAGGAGGAAAATATGGAGCGTTTGAGAGGATTCGAAATCGCAAAAGGATTTGAGGGAAAAGATATTAAATTACCAATTAGAAAAACAAAGTATTCAGCAGGATATGATATAGAGGCTGCAGAGGATGTCGTGATTCCAAGTTTTAAAAAAGGAATAAATCCAACTTTAGTAAAAACAGGGTTAAAAGCTTATATGCAGGAAGACGAAGTGCTGTTGTTATATAATAGGAGTTCGAATCCTAAGAAGAAAGGACTAGTTGTGGCTAATAGTGTGGGTGTTATTGATAAAGATTACTATGGGAATCCTGATAATGATGGACATTTTATGTTTGCTTTTTATAATATGAAAGAGGAAGATATTACAATAAAAAAGGGAGAAGCAATTGGACAAGCTATTTTTCAAAAATATTTGATAACAGATAATGATGAAGCACAAGGAGAAAGAATAGGGGGATTCGGTTCAACCAATCAATAGCTTAGCAAAAAAATGAAATAAAAAAATGAAAATTTTTTTAGTCTTAGAAAATAAAGGGATAGAGCTAAAAAAACATAGGAAATTAATGGTAAGGGCTTTGACTTTTACCATTTTTTATTGTATAATGGATATGGTTAAAAAATCCAGTAAAGTTATTAAAGTGTGTAAGCATTATAACTTTATTATCTTTTTTCGCCAGGAGAGTAAAGTACTGAAAGGAGTGGCTTACATGTTTAGTGTAGGAGACAAAATAGTATACCCAATGCATGGAGCAGGGGTAATTGATTCAATAGAAGAAAAAGATATTTTAGGAGAGAAACAATCTTACTATATATTGAAAATGCCAGGAGAGGTAAAAGTGATGATACCAACTGCAAAGGCAGAGGCAGTAGGAGTAAGAAATATTATAGATAAAAGTTCAGCAGAAAAAGTAATTGGGATACTAGAAAAAGACGAAACTCAAATGGATAAAAATTGGAATAAAAGATATAGAGATAATATGGATAAAATGAAAAGTGGAGATATTTATGAAGTTGCTGATGTAGTAAGAAATTTAAGCTTTAAACAAAAAGAAAAAGGATTATCAACAGGGGAAAAGAAAATGCTCAATAATGCAAAACAAATATTAGTAAGTGAATTAGTATTAGCAGAACATGCTTCTCAAGAAGAGGTAGAGCAATTAGTGGATAATAAAATAAACACTTCATTTATGATGTTTAGGGCAGAAGAAATTCAACCAGAAAGTGTTGTAAATAAATTTATACCATTTGATGGGACAGGAACAAATGATTAATAAAGAGCCAACTATGATGTTTAGGATTAATATATCTTAGTTGGATTTTTTATTATTTTTGAAAATTTAAATAAAAGTATTGACAAAAAATTGATCAGATATTATAATGTTAATTGTTGTTAATAATAACCAGTTCGGTGTTAATATGCAGATGTGGCGGAACTGGTAGACGCACAGGACTTAAAATCCTGCGGTTGAATAAACCGTATCGGTTCGATTCCGATCATCTGCACCACTAGATTTATCAATGCTTTCAGAGTTTTTGATAAGTCTATTTTTTTATTTAAAAATACTATCAGTATACAATTTGTATACAAAAATATCTAATTTTCATCTTAATATGTATGTTATTACCTATTCTCGATAGATAATAACTTTTTATTTTTATGCAGTTGCTATGCTTAAAACATTTCCAATTACTTTTGCCGAATTTTCACTAGCTGTTTTATCTACATGAGCATATAAGTTTGCTGTTGTATTAAAACTAGAATGTCCAAGCCATACTTGAATATCTTTCATGTGAACTGCATTTTTTAGAAGAAGTGATGCACAGCTGTGCCTTAAATCATGTAACCTAATTGGTTTTAATTTGTTATTCACAATAATTTCATGAAACTTATGTGTTAGATAGTCTGGTTTTATAAGTGAGCCATCTTCATTAACACATACATAATTATCTGTATTCAAATAACAATCTTTAAATATTTTTTTGTTTTCTCTTTGTTTTTCTTTTTCTTCAAGCAATAATTCTTTTATTTCTGAAATTAGTGGTAAAGTTCTATAACTTGAACTTGTTTTTGTTTTAGCTTCTGCTACAATTTGGTGTTTCCCGTCATAACTTGCTTCTGTTACTGTAAAGTTAATTGTTATTGAATTATTCTCAAAATCAATAGCATCCCGTTTTAATCCAAGAATTTCTTCTCTACGAAATCCATAAAATGCACCAATTAGAATTGGTATTTTAATATTACTATCTTTTATTATACTAAAAAGTAATTGTAACTCGTCTTTATTATAAAAAGTAGGAACATAAGGTTCAACTTTTGGTATATCAACTTTTTTTGCTGGATTAGAAGTGATTAAATCCATCTTTTCTGCATAAGAAAGTGCAGATAAAATATTTGCATGATACTTTTTAACAGTTGCACCTTTTAATTTTAGTTCATTAAAAAGATAAGTGTAAAATGCTTGAATATGAATTGGCTTTAATTCTGTAAGTGTAACATTTAAGTTTTTAAAGTAAGGATAAATCCTGTTATTGATTATTCTTTCGTAGCCACCATAAGTTGTTGGTCTAATATTAGGTTTTATCATTTTAAGCCAATTTAACATATAATCACAAAATAAAATACTATTGTTAGAACTTTGTGCCATTTGGGTTACTTTCAAATTATTGTTTAGTTCTTCTTCATATCTTCTTCTAATTTCTTCAGCACTTTTGCGTGCTGTTTTCTCAGATTTTGTAATAGGAATATCAGTTGTTACTGATTTCCTACGAGGTGGATTGATACCATCTACTATATAAAGTAGTGCCACCCAGTTTTTACTCCTTTTGTAAATTGTTGCTGTTACTTTAACCATCTACAATCTCCTTTCCTTATAACAGCCAATTTACTTTAACATGAATCGTTAGTTTTAGATATTAAAGTAAATTTGGTAAATAAATTATTTTGTGTTTGTTAAGTAATTGATTATCATTACTTTTGGAATTTTATATTCTCTTCCAATTTTCTTTGAAGGAATAATATTGTCATTTACCAAAGTATAAGCTTTTGTAATTCCTACACCTAACATTTCACGAAGTTGCTTAATGTTTACTACATCTGGATAGTTATTAAACATTAAATGATAGTTGTCTAAATTGTTCACTTAGAGTACCTCCTTTAATCTATTTACCCTTTTTAAAATTTGGGTTATGTAATATGAAATTGTCAATGTGCAGTTGTTCTTTGTTATTATTTATTATAAAAATATCTAAAACTAACTTAATAATAACATATCTACTTGCAAGAGTCAATAGTTTGTGATAAAATAATATAAAAAAATAACTGTATTATATAAAAGGTTAGGTGAACTTATGAAAAACTCAAATGAAGATGTTGTTGATTTTATAAAAAATAGAAAGATTAGTAATGTAATTAGATTATATGTAGATAGAAATTTAAGGAAAGAATATCTTACTTATATGAGCTATAAAAAGGTTAGAAACGATTTTGAAGCTATTTTAGTTCAAAATGATAATCGTATAGGTACTTTGCTTTGTAACTTCTTAAATTGTGATTTTAAAGCTATTCAGAGTGTTAAAAATTTTGTACAAGAGTATAGTTTAACTTTATTGGCAGAAATAACAAAAATGGAATTAAAAAATACCTATACTTCAAATGAGTATGAAAAGTTAATAAATGAATTAGTAGAAAAATCTGGAGATAAATTAGAAAGCATAAAAGAAGATTTTATTTCTGATGTAAATTACTTATTTAATGTTAATCAATTAGAAGAAATAAAAGATTTAACATCATTACAAAGATTTTATGTTTTAACAATGAGCAAGAATAACAGTAAAGCATTATCACATTTTGAAAATGATAAATTGAATATTGCACTTGGAGATTTATCAAGATTAAATACACCATTAAATATTATTGATGAAAATCAAGCAATAGAAATTGCTAAAGTGAATAAAGATAGAATTTTACCAATACCATATACTTTTGAAAGTAATGATATTTGCCAATTATTAATTATCGAACTTCAAGAAATTGTTTGTATGGACAAGTTTGAAATTAAAAAGTGTAAAAACTGTGGAAAATACTTTGTTCCAGAGAAAAGAACTGACGAATTGTATTGCAACAATATTTATGAAGATGGCAGAACTTGCAAAGAAATCGGCTCTTTCAAGGTAAAACAAAAGATGATTAATAATGATGATGATTTGAGAACTTATAGAAATGTTTATCAAAAGCTATTATTGAGAACAAGAAGAAATCCAGAGAATTTGCAATATGAAAAAGAGTTTGAGAATTTTAAAGAAGATAATCGAAAAATGCGTGATAAACTTGATAAAGGTAAGGTTACATATGAAGAATATGTAGAGTGGTTAAATGGAATATAGAAATTAAAAGAGGTTTATTGAAATGAATTTAGTAGAGTAGAGATGCTTTATGATGAATGGGATTTAGGAAAAACACCTTCGCATTCTAAAGGGAAAGTTTGTGCTTGGATTTATTTGTTTGAAATACTTGAAGAAACAGAAAAAATGGTCATTGAAAAAGAAAATGGTAAAGTTATTGGAATATGTGGATATGCAAAATGGAATTCAAAGAAACACATAATTAGAAAAAAGTTTTTTCATATTATGAAAATGATACTTATATGGAGTCCATTAGTAAAAGATAAAAATGCTATATATAAATATAATAATGATTATGATTACACACCAGAAGAATTAGCTAATTATTTTGATGGAGAGATAAGCATTTTAATTTTAAATCCAAATTATCGTGGTAAAGGTATTGGAAAGAAAATGCTTTCACAAGTATTTGAATATGCTAAAAATGATAATATGAAAAATATTCAAATACTAACAGATGAATCATGTAATTTTAAATTCTATGAAGCTTGTGGCTGTGAGAAAGTATATGAAAAAGTGATTAATAATGGCGAACCTGATAAATGTGGTAATACATCAAGTGAAATAGGATATATTTATGAGAAAAGATTTGGAGGAAAAGATAATGAATAATATAGAAATTAAACAAATTACCAAAATAGATAATGATACTTTGGATATAATTACAAAATGGATGTATAATTGGTGGGGAAAAGAAGATGGATATGTATTTGAAGAGGTTAAATGTTTTATGAAGCATAGTCTGCAAGAAAACAGATTACCACAAACTTATGGTATATTTGTAGATAGTAAGATAGTTGGAATGTATCAGTTTGCCTATGAAGATATAAGCATTAGACCAGATATATACCCTTGGCTTGCAAATGTATATATAGATGAGGCGTATAGAAATAAAGGACTTTGTAGAAAAATGATGGAAACAGTAAAAGAAAATGCAAAGAAAAATTTAGATTTTAATGAAATATATTTGTATACAAAACATCAGGGACTATATGAGAAATTTGGATGGAAGTATGTGTCAGATTTTGATACTTATAGAAAAAGTCCTAGAATACAAGGACTATACAAATTAGAATTAAACTAAGTATATTATTTATAGTGGTGGAATTGAAATGAAGAAATTTATTATAGATGAAAGAGTACAAAAAATATGTAAAGAATTTGATAATGCTTTTGATGAAAAAAATTTGGATAAGATTAAAAATAATTTTGAATCTGCATTAGAATTATTAAATTCAAAATTAGATGAAATATCAAAATGTAATTTATATTACTCGATAGGAACTGCTCATGGCGATTATATTCAAATTGGGACAAATAGACTCTCTGTTGAAGAAATTGAGTATAATTTAGAGCAATCATTCTTCTATTTAAGAAAAGCTGTTGATATGATTGAAGGAAATGATATTCCTAGGGAAATATCAATAAAAGTATATACTAATTTAGGAAATTTGTTTGATGAAGTAAATAGAAGAAATGAAGGAATAGAATACTATAAGAAAGCTTTAGATATATATCCTAATTTTGCTATGGCTAATGGTAATCTTGGTATGGCAATATTTTTATATTCTAGAATTATATATGATAATTCACATCAAGTTATATTAGATCATGAAGCATATAGATATTTAAAAAAATCATTCCAAGATAAAAGGAATTTATTTGACTATGCTGAAAAGGACTTTAATAAATATTGTACTCAAATAGAACAAGTATATGCAAAGGAATTTTTGAATAATAGTTTGACTTTTGATGATTTTCCTGTTTTAGATAAAGAAGAAAGAAACTATAGGCAATGGTGTGCACGAAATAGCTTATTCTTAAATCCTTTAAATGATATTTTAACTAATAATGTTGTATGGAGAGACATAATGCATTTGCCCAATATGATTATGAATGTAAAAGATGATCAAAAAATGCGATTTTTTGGTCTAATGAATGAAATAAAGCAGGAATTTATATCCTCAAGATATCTTTTTTATGAATCAATTCAACCTAGAGAAACAGAACACTTTTCTGATAAAGAAAATCATTTAGTAGATGCCTTTGATTTTGCAACATATTCTATTTATAACTATAAAATGAGAATGACTTTTAGGAGTTTGTATTCAATATTAGATAAAGTAGCATTTTTTTTAAATGAATATTTTGAAATTGGAATAAAAGAATATGATGTGAATTATAAAAGTATATGGTATATAGCAAAGAAAAAGGCAAATGGAGAAATTATATATAAATATAATAATCCAATAAAAGAAAAAATAAATAGCAATTGGGGATTATATGGAATCTATTGGATATATAAGGACTTTATAGAAGGAAAGAAAACATCGCCAAATCCGAAAATAACAGAAATTAGCAAAATAAGAAACTCTTTAGAACACAAATATCTAAAAACAATACTTACTATAGGGGAAGTAAAGATTTTAAAAGAAAAGCAGAAAAGTTTTGACGATAAGTTAGCTTTTTATATTTCAACTGAAGAATTATATGATATTGTATTATTTCTACTAAAAACTATTCGTTCTTTAATTATTAATCTTATATGTTGTATTAATATTGAAGAGAGAAAAAAGTGCGAAGAAGCAAATAAAGAGCATAAATTTATCCCCCCATTAAATACATATCCTATTGATGAAGGATTAAAATTTTAAAAATATATAGCTAATCAAATAAAGGAGAAAATCAATATCTTAGATTTTCTCCTTTTACTAATGACTAACATAGCATAAAAGCTATGGACACTAATGTAATAATAGTATATGAAAAATTTTAGATTATATGCAATAAAAAACGATAGCCTTTTGAGCTATCGGATTATAATGATTAC